>JBOIGK010000679.1:0-2815 GCA_050742695.1 Advenella sp.
AAATTTCATGGAGAACTCCAAATAAACAATACCGTTTACGGTATTTTCAAAAAGGCTGAACCGGTTGGCTCAGCCACCCGACCCGCTGCCGCGACCAGCAACGGATCAAATTCTTATTCTACAAACAGTGAGCTGACCGACTCTGCATGGGAAATACGCAGAATGGTCTCGCCCAGCAATGATGCACTGGAAAGCTGACGGATGCGCGCGCAATCGGCGGCTTCCTGGGACAGCGGAATGGTATCTGTCACGACCAGCTCGTCCAGTTCGGACTCTGCAATGCGGCCAACCGCGCCACCAGAGAGCACGGCATGCGTACAGTAGGCGTAGACTGCGCCGGCGCCGCGCTCTTTAAGCGCAGAAGCCGCCTTGCATAACGTGCCGGCGGTGTCGACCATGTCGTCCATAATGATGCAGGTACGGCCATCGACCTCACCGATAATATTCATGACCTCGGATACATTGGCGCGCGGGCGACGCTTGTCGATAATCGCCAAGTCTGCTTCCAGCTGTTTGGCCAGTGCACGGGCACGCACCACACCACCAATGTCGGGAGAAACAACCACCAGGTCCTTGAAATTGCGCTGACCGATATCGGCCAGCAGCACGGGACCGGCGTAGATGTTGTCTACCGGAATATCGAAAAAGCCCTGGATCTGATCTGCGTGCAGATCCATGGTCAGCAGGCGATCAACGCCTACGCTTTGCAGCATGTTGGCCACCACTTTTGCCGTGATGGCTACGCGAGCCGAACGCGGCCGGCGATCCTGCCGGGCATAGCCAAAGTACGGGATGGCGGCGGTAATACGGCCGGCCGAAGCGCGGCGCAGTGCATCGACCATCGTCATGATTTCCATGAGATTGTCGTTGGTTGGCGCGCAGGTGGGCTGCAGCACGAATACATCGCGGCCCCGTACGTTTTCCAGGATTTCCACCATGACTTCACCGTCAGAAAAACGACCAACGGTCATTTTGCCCAGCGACATGTCCAAATGATTAACGACGTCTACGGCAAGCCTGGGATTGGCTGTGCCGGTAAAAATCATGAAATTAGTGTTGGTCATGATGACTGGAATCGGTGAAGTGAATAAAAAAACCGTGATAAGCACATACCGGTTTATAGCGGCTTATTCACGGTTTCCGCACATGCAGTACGAATTTGGCTGGGGCGGAAGGATTCGAACCTTCGCATGCTGGAATCAAAATCCAGTGCCTTAACCAGCTTGGCGACGCCCCAAATTCTATATCCAATTATACAGCGGATGCCGGTTGATGCCTTGACAGACAACGACCTGTTTTATCCACTGGCTTGCCTCTGGATGAGAAGCAAGCGCAGATTCTACACGCTGCCTGCATGCCTGAGCCTGATCGGCAGTATCGAACGGCGCAAAAAAACACGCACCCGATCCTGTCATTCTGGCCTGTATACCCAGGGATTCAAGCCAGCCGACAATAAGCGAAAGCGGTTTGAAAAGGGCACATGCTGCTGCCTGTAGATCATTTCTGCCAAACTGATGAATATCATGTCCAGCAAAGTCGTGCATTATGAAGGATTTTGAGTCTCGTGTCAAATCAGGATAAGCAAAAACTGTTGCAGTTGCGACACTGATTGCCGGCACAAACACGACATACGAAGCTTGCGGTACCGGACAGGCGCTCAGCGCCTCGCCCACGCCTTGGGCGAAAGCCGATTCACCGAAGACAAAAACCGGCACATCGGCGCCCAGCGTCAGGCCCAGGGCCTGCAGGGCTTCGCGGGAAAAACCGCAACCCCATAGGCGGTTGAGCGCGATCAGGGTGCTGGCCGCATCGCTGGAGCCGCCACCCAGGCCGCCACCGGCGGGAATCTGTTTTTCAATGGCAATGGTCACGCCAGCGGCCGCGCCGCTCTGCGCTGCGGCATGCTGCTGAAGCAGGCGTGCCGCCCGTACGATCAGATCCTCATCATGCGGCACACCGGGGATATCGGTGGCGCGCACAATACGCCCATCGTCACGCAAGGTGAAATGCAGCCGGTCGGCCAGGTCAACAAAGGTAAAAACCGTTTGCAGCAGATGGTAGCCATCGGCACGCCTGCCGGTGACATGCAGAAACAGGTTCAGCTTGGCCGGCGCCGGAACGTCATGCAAAGACTTCATTCGCTCTCGGTTACCACGCGAACGGTAATGCGATCGCCCGCCATGGTGCGCTCGAAGTTCAGGCGTGTGGGGCCTTTGCTATCGAAATCGGACATATTCACCCGCCAGCCTGCTTCGTCAAACGTCTGGGCGCCCTGAGCCGCGCCAGTCTGCCCTGCCGTACGCTGGCCCTGTCCCAGGCTATTGCGCCGGCCCTTGAGCCAGTTACGCATGCCGCTGACCGGGATCGGGCTGCCCAGCACCTCGGCTACCAACGCATCGGGATCGCTGGCGACCGTGCGCTGGCCGTTAGAGCGCGTCAGCACCGCCTGATTATCGGCCACAACCACCCGGGCCAGGGTTGAGCCCAGCGGGTTGGTCAGGTCCAGCGTTAGCACCGCCCCCGTGTCCAGCCAGGTAAAACCGCCCTGCACCGAGTCGCGATTGCGCTCTGCGCTGCGATCATAAACGGTCAGGGCAAAGCGCCCGGAACGCTCGAACGTGCCGTCGGCACGGGCGGCCTGTGACGCCGGCGGCTGAGTGGGCACGGTCGAACATGCAGCCAGTATTGCAGCCACCAGACAGATTGCAGTTAATCGGGTATAGCGATGTAAAGCGCGTACATTCATTTGAGGCGGACTCCCAGTCGTTTGAGGGTTTCTTTAAGCGTCGGGTTTTCCTTGTCCAGTTGCCAGCCC
>JBOIGK010000680.1:0-2568 GCA_050742695.1 Advenella sp.
ACCATTGACAGCGCCATCATCGTGGTCTGGTTGATCCCGGCCATGATGTTTGGCAGTGCCAGCGGCAGTTGCACGCCGAACAGTTGCTGCGAGGAAGATGCCCCGAAGGCCCTTGAGGCTTCGAGCACTTCGCGATCCACCAGCCGGATTCCCAGATCGGTCAGCCGGATTAGCGGAGGAACAGCATAAATTACGGTTGCGATAATAGCCGGGATTTTACCAAGACCGAAAAGCATGACAACCGGAATAAGGTACACAAAGCTGGGCAGCGTCTGCATGACATCCAGAATGGGCAGCATGACCGATCGCACGGGGTTGGATTTGGCGGTGATCACGCCCAGCGGAATACCGATAATGATGGAAATGGCAGTTGCCATAATCATGAGCGACAGGGTCTGCATACCCGCATCCCAGAGTCCGAGCACACCCAGCATAGCCAGCAGTACACCCATCATCAGGGAGAAGACCAGGCGACGGCTGGCGGCAAAGGCAATCAGGACGGCGATAATAATGACGCTCCACCAAGGTGCGCCACGCAGGACTTTTTCAAGCCACACCAGCAAATGCAGGAGTGGCTCCGACATTGCGTTGAGTGCATCGGCGTAATTGGTGACCAGATGGTCTACAAACCCGTCGATGCTTTTGCGCACATCGCGCGCAGAGATAATTTCAGGAAACATAATTTTATTTTTTCATCAGAGTATAGGGAAAGGCAGGACCGGGCCACGGCCGCAGGACACGAATGTGCCCGGCAGACAGCGTTGTTGCCCGGATTTGACTGGAGCAGCGGTCAGAGCGAGGCTTTGACACGATCGGCCACCTCGGCGGGGACCCACTTGGACCAGATGTCCTGTTGGTTTTTCAGAAACCATTGTGCGACTTCGTTTGTCTCGGCACCAGACTCTTCCATATAGGCCAGAGTCTTGTTGACGACATCAAACGGGACCGACACTTTGCTGAAAAATGCTGTCAGTGTGGGCGCTTTTTGTATGAACTGGGTATTGAGCGCGGTAAATACCGGGTTGTCCGGATACCCAACCGCTTGGGGATCGGCACAGTCTTCACGGGTCAGGCATAACTGCTTTTCTTTGTCGTAGGCAGGCATGTCAAGTTTGACCAGTTCCAGCGTGCTGACCAGAGGCGTGGGCTCCCAATAGTAAAAGACGATATCCTTTTTGCGCTTGTAGGCTGACATCAGGGCCGCTTTCTGGGCTGCGCCGGTACCGGGAGCATAAACCTCGAAGTCCTTGTCCAGCTTCAGGCCCTTTGCCAGATTGGTAGCAACCAGTTGGCAGTTCCAGCCTGCCGGGCAACCGTAAATCCGGCCTTTGTCGGGGTTTTCCGGGTCGGCAAACGCTTCCTTGTGTCTGATCAAATCGGCGGCTGACTTCAGATCGGGAAATTTATCGGCAGTATATTTGGGTATATACCATGCTTCACTGCCTGTATACAGTTCGCCGACACGTTTGACCTTGCCGCTTTTTTCGGCCTGCGCCCAGGCGTCACTGATGCTGTTGAGCCAGATTTCAGTATTGACTTGCAGATCGCCGCGTTCCAGCGCCGCCAAAGCGGTGAGCGTTTCGGTGGGGACCACCTCGGTCTGGCAGCCATACCCTTTTTCAAGGATATGCCGTTCGACGTCGGCCAGAATCAAGTTCGATTCCCAGTTCATGCCACCGAACTTGACGGTATCGCCCACTTCGCAGGCAGGGGCATCGGCCGCGGCAGCAGAGCGGGCAAGCCCGAACGTGGCCGAAGCAATGAAGACAGCAGATAGAACTTTAGTCTTTATCATGGCAATGTGCCTCTTATGGCTAAAAGTTAAGCTAAACGCTAGGATTGGCATCGGCCCGTCCGAAAACGGGCGTTTCAATTGACGGGCAAGCGATTAGAGCGATTCCTTCACTTTGGCGGCAACCTCGGGAGAAACCCATTTTTCCCAGACTTCGCCCTGGTTTTTCAGGAACCAGTCTGCGACATCACGCGAATCGTCGCCACTCTCTTCCATGTGGGCCAGCGTTTTATCCATGACTGGCAGGGGGACCGATACCTTGGAGAAGAATTCGGTCAACTTTGGCGCCTGTTTGGAAAATTCTGTATTCAGTGCCGTAAATACCGGGTTATCCGGATAGGCACTGGGCTGTGGATCGGCGCAATCAGGGCTGGTCAGGCATTTCTGTTTTTCCGCGTCGAAGGGTGGCAATTCCAGTTTAACCAGGTCCAATGAGCCCACCAGCGGTGTTGGGTACCAGTAGTAGAACACGATATTCTGCTTGCGTTTGTAAGCCGAAGTCAGGGCCGCTTTCTGGGCTGCGCCGGTGCCGGGTGAATACAGGGTGAAATCCTTGTCCAGTTTCAGGGCTTTGTACAGATTGCTGCTAACCACTTCACACCCCCAGCCAGCCGGGCAACCATAGAAACGTCCCTTGCTTGGGTCTTCCGGATCGGCAAATTCTTCTTTGTATTTGGGCAGATCGGCTGCGGATTTGAGGTCAGGGAATTTGTCGGCTACGTATTTCGGAATGAACCAGGCTTCGCCACCCGTGTACAGATCGGCTACTCGTTTGA
>JBOIGK010000681.1:0-2413 GCA_050742695.1 Advenella sp.
GCGCGTACTCCAGTCCCAGCTGAATCATTTGCGCGGTGCGTTCGTCAAATAATTCGCTGATCACCGTAAGCGCAAAATCAATACCGGCGGTAACGCCCCCTCCCGTAATGATATTACCGTCCTGGACTACCCTGCCTTCATCGGCAATGGCGCCAAAGGCGGGCAACTGGTCACGCCATGCCCAGTGACATGCAGCGCGCCGGCCCTTGAGCAGGCCAGCCGCGCCCAGTATCAGCGAACCCGTACACACCGAGGTCACATAGGTGGCTGTCTGCGCCAGACGCCGTATGCAGGCCATATATTCCTCTGACTCCATCGCCTCGGCGCACCCGACGCCACCAGGCACGCACAGGACATCACAGCGGCTCACCTGGTCCAGGTCATGCAATCCGGAAAAAATAAGCCCATCGGCGCTGACAGGCTGAGCTTGGATCGAGGCCACAACCACCTCGGTGCCGGGCAAGCGGGAAAAGAACTGATGCGGGCCTGTGAAATCCAGTTGGGTGACGCCCTGATAGAGCGGTATGACAATGGTAATGGGTCGGACATCAGGTTCAGCCATGGCGTTCTCCAAAAAAGTAACGGTTCGTGATCAATGCAGTCTAACGCAGCTATACTTGTCCTGAATGACACATTTCCAACCTTTTCAGCCATTATGAAGATCGCCTTCTATATATTTCCAGACTTTCAGCTGCTTGATCTGTCCGGCCCGCACACCGCGTTCCAGATCGCCAGTACGCGCCAGGCGCCTTCGCCCTACACGATTTCATTGCTGTCGGCGACCGGCGGGGCCATTACCAGTTCCGGCGGTGTGAGCGTCTTATCTGAAAAACTTGAAAACCAGGTACCCGATACAGTGATTGTCTGCGGCGGTCAGGGCGTTGGCGCATTGCTTGAAGATGAAATGGCGATGCAGCGGCTTGCCGATGTAGCAGCAAAATCGCAGCGTATCGCCAGTGTCTGTACCGGCGCGTTCATTCTTGCACACCTGGGGCTGCTGAATCAGAAGCGAGCGACGACACACTGGCAGCAGGTGGCACGCATGCAGAAAACATATCCGCATGTTCGCATGGACGGTGACCGGATTTTCGTGCGCGACGGCAATATCTGGACCTCCGCAGGCATCACCAGCGGCATCGACCTGGCGTTGGCGCTGATCGAACACGACTGCGGCAGTATCATGTCGCGTGATGTGGCCCAGCACATGGTGGTATCCCAAAGGCGAGCGGGCGGCCAGTCGCAGTTTTCGCCCATTTTACAGATGGAGCCGGAAACGGCGCGTATCAGGAAGGCGATGGATTATGCACAACAGCATCTGCGCGAGATAAGGGATATGGAGCAACTGGCTGCAATTGCATGCCTGAGTGTGCGCCAGTTCAGCAGGATGTTCAAGATCGAGACGGGAGAGACACCGGCACGTGCAATCGAACGATTAAGAATAGAAGCGGCCCGCACCCGACTTGAGTCGGGCACCGGCAATATCCAGCAGATTGCGGCAGCCGTCGGCTTTGGGACCCAGGAGCGCATGCGCCGTGCGTTCATCCGCTGGACGGGTCATCCCCCGCAAGTCATCAGAAGACGCATGCTTGCGGCTGAACGACGTTGATTAGAGACGGGGTGCCCTTGAGCCTGATGGCGACCACGTTGGCATTGACCGCGCGCTCAAAGCCTGTTGCCAGCACACAAAATTACCCTGATTGCTTTTTGACCATATCGCGAATTTCCTGCAGATTCTGGGTCGCCCTTTCACTGATGCTGGCCATTGCTTCGGTCTGGGATTGGCGCGCTATCTCGGCCAGCTCTTTCATATCGACCAATGCCTTTTCATAGGCCTTGCGCGCCAGTTCGGTTTGCGCAGCAGGGTTGGTGCCGGCCGTGCCGACTGCGCCCTGAATATCGGCCATCGCCTGGCGGAACATCTCGGTCTGCTTGGTGGCAAGCGCCTGCATGCCTTCATACACAGCCTTGTTGGCCTGCACCAACGCTTCCACATCTTTGCGGCGTGCATCTGCAATCGCAGAAAGGTCCAGTCCCGGAATCTGAAACTGTTCATACATTTTGCTCAGTTCAGCAAAGGGGTTGCCTGCGCTCTGGTTTGCATCGTCTTTCGTACTTTTAGCCATGGCATGTCTCCTTGGAGTATAGAAATATAGCGATGAACTTCACACTAAATTAACATGAAACGCGAGCGCGCGGGAAAATGTTGGCTGCCTATGGGTCAGCCTGCTTTGCTCAGCGCTCGAACCGATCTTTCAATCCCGTCCAGCAGTCAATATAATTTTTATCCAGCTCGGGGCCCTGCATTGCAAACTGGGTGGGCACAAAACGGTAACGGCTTTCAAACATGAATGCCAATGTGTTATCCAGCTTCTGCGGCTTGAGCTCGGCAGCAGTTGCCTTGCCATAGGACTCT
>JBOIGK010000682.1:0-2771 GCA_050742695.1 Advenella sp.
GACCTATGCTGAGGCTGGCTATCCGGCTGATGCTACCTGGAAGCAAATTCGCGGTATTTTTGGCCCGAAAGATATTCCCATGGATATCCAGAAAAAACTGGCTGATGGTTTTTTCAAAGCTATGCAAACCCCCGCTTTCCAGAAATACATGAAGGACACGGCTCAGATTGACGGCGACCTGGGACCCGACAAGTATCCCGCCTTTATCGAGAAAATGGATGCCTTAGGTAGTGAATGGCTGAAAAAACAGGGGCTCGTCAAATGACTATTCACGTAAGTACAGACGACATTCCGGAGACACCGTCGGGAACCTGGCTTTGTGAAAAGAAATACACTCGGGCGCTTGCGATTGTATGTTTCCTGGCTTTCTGCTGGGTCGCCTGGTTAAGTCGCGACTTTCCGCCTGCCCTTAATTCTGTCGATGTAGGTCCTGGAAAAGTGCCACTGCTGGCCGCGTGCATGGGTATGATTTGCAGCGTCGTTTTGTATATTCAAGCTGGCCGAATCGCTTCATCTATCGAGTTTCAGCGTCCAGCTGCCGTCACCTCAGGCATGCTCGTGATGGTGGGCTATGTCCTGCTGATTCCCATTATTGGTTTTTATGCTGTGTCTTTGCTCGCCGTCCCGCTGCTTATGCTGGTTGGCGGTGAGCGACGTCCGGTGCGCCTAGTTCTGTGCACTGTCGGTTTTGTATTTTTTATTTATCTGTGTTTCCAGCTATTGCTCGGCGTCGAGTTTCCATAGGAGAATGATTTTGTTTGCTGATCTGATGAACGGATTCGGACTGGTTCTGCATCCCTATGTTCTGCTAGCACTGATGGGAGGCACGTTTGTCGGTTATCTGATCGGGGCGATGCCTGGGTTGGGCCCTAGCCTTGGCGTTGCACTACTGGTACCTTTTACTTATGGCATTGATCCTGTTGTAGCCATGGTTGCATTGGTAAGTTTGTATATGGCTGCGGAGTACGGAGGCGCTATTACTGCAATCTTGCTCAATACCCCAGGAACCGCAGCGGCAGTTGCAACGGCATGGGACGGCTATCCCATGGCAAGACAGGGCGACGCAGGGTTTGCGCTGCATATATCCATTATCAGTTCGGGCATTGGTGCGTTGCTAAGCGCTTTACTACTTATTGTGACTGCGGTTCCGCTATCCGAGTTTGCCCTGGAGTTTGGGCCGACCGAATATTGCGCATTAGGTGTTTTCGGATTGAGTCTGGTCAGCAGCCTAGGCGGCCGGTCACCATTGCGTGGGCTGCTCGCGCTGTGCATCGGTATTGTTTTCGCTGTTATCGGCATGGATCCAGAAAATGGTACCCCGCGATTTGCATTTACGCCAGATCTGTTTGACGGCATTCCTTTGGTGCCTGCATTGCTCGGTCTGTATGCGATATCTGAAGCCCTTTTCATGCTCGAAGGGCAGACTGCCACGGCATCGGCGATCAAAGTTGACAAGGTCTGGTCAGTGCCATGGTCGCGATATAAAAATCTATGGATGACGATTTTGCGCGGTTCGGGAATTGGCTATATCGTCGGTGTGATACCTGGTGCGGGCGCATCTATTGCCAGCCTCATCTCCTACAACGAAACGAAACGTGCATCCCGCGATCCGGATTCATTTGGCAAAGGTAATCCCAAAGGAGTGGCTGCATCCGAGTCAGCCAACAACTCCGCTGTTTCCGGCGCGCTGGCACCATTATTGGCACTAGGTATTCCAGGGTCGGCCACGGCGGCTATTCTGATTGGTGCTTTGATGATTCAGGGAATTCAGCCTGGCCCATTACTGTTTGTCAGGAATCCGGAAATTCCCTATTCGATATTTGCGTCGTTGATTATCGGTGTGCCGCTGATGGTTGTTGTCGGTTTGCTTGGCGCCAGAGTATGGGTCAAGGTTGTGGATATTCCTACGTCTTTGCTGGCAGCCATCGTTACGGCAATTTCAATTGTCGGAGCCTACGCGTCGGAAAACTCCATGTTTCCTGTTTACGTAACACTTGTCTTTGGTTTTCTCGGGTATGTGCTGCGCAAGATGGATATCCCGCTAGCGCCTATTGTCCTGGCGCTGGTGCTGCTGCCGATGGCTGAAACAAACTATCGCCAGGCGCTGGTCGTTGCCGAGGGCAATCACATGATCTTTCTTCACCAGCCTATTACAGTTGTGCTTCTGGCGCTGGCGCTGTTGTCTTTCGTCGTTCCGTTGATACGTAACCGTCGCCTGCTGCCGCAGTCCAATTCGGACACGACGATATGAGCCAAAGGATGTTGGAAAATCATCTGACTGCCAATGTGGCAGAGCAGGCTTGTGAAGTAGACGAATCCACGTTGCCGTCTGATGTATTGAAGATTGCCTGCCATTCGTTGTTGGACTGGAGCACGATGGTGCTGGCAGGCTGGAAGGATCCCGCTGTGACAAACCTGCACGCATTCCTTGAACAAGAGCCCGGTTCCGAACAGGCAACACTTCTTGGTAGTGGAGCACGGGTTTCCCTTACCCATGCCGCGCTTGTAAATGGAACTGCCGGTCATGCGCAGGATTTTTAAGATGCTCATCTGCCATCGCGAGTTCATCCTTCAGTTCCACTTTGGCCTGCCATCATTGCCTTTTGTGAGCATGGTGGGTTTTCGGGAAAGCAGGCGTTGGCAGCTTTTGTCGTTGGTGTGGAAACGCAAACGAGGTTAGCTGCACTGATGGGAGAAAGTCACTATCGTCTGGGCTGGCACAATACGGCAACGCTTGGCAGTTTTGGTGCAACGGCGGCGATCAGCTGGTT
>JBOIGK010000683.1:0-3041 GCA_050742695.1 Advenella sp.
ACCCAATACGGCTGTTGATGTAGGTTCGCCCACGATGCAGTAATCCGGCTGCACGCCCTGTTGCTTCAGATATTCACAGACTTTGACCGTGCCATTGACGGAAGGGCCTTCTTCGTCTGAGGTAATAAGCATGGCAATGGAACCCCGATGGTCGGGGTGTGCCTGCACAAACGCTTTGGCGGCGATGGTAAACGCGGCGATGGAGCTCTTCATATCAGCTGCACCACGGCCATACAGTTTGCCGTCGCGAATTGTAGGCACAAAGGGGTCGCTATCCCACTGTTCCAGTGGGCCGGTGGGGACCACATCCGTATGCCCGGCAAAAATGAGCAGCGGCGACGCAGCATTGCGTCGCAGCCAGAGGTTTTGCACTTCTTCGAAAGGCAGGTGCTCTGCGACAAAGCCAGAATCGGCCAGTTCAGCGGCCAGTGTCTGCTGGCAATCCCGGTCGTCTGGCGTGACCGACTGGCGGGCGATCAGCGTCTGTGTCAGGGCCAGTACCGGTGAAGAAATTGCATCAGTCATGATCAGGCACGCAGCAGATCGTTAATGCTGGTCTTGGCGCGGGTCTTCGCATCCACGCGCTTGACGATCACGGCGCACGCCAGGCTGTGTGAGCCATCAGCAGCGGGCAAGGATCCGGGAACCACCACTGAACCGGCAGGCACGCGACCATATGTCACTTCGCCGGTTTCGCGGTTATAGATTTTGGTGCTTTGGGAAATGAAGACGCCCATGGCGAGGACTGAGTTTTCTTCAATGATCACGCCTTCGACCACCTCAGAACGTGCGCCAATAAAGCAGT
Organism: Advenella sp.; assembly: GCA_050742695.1. Lineage (GTDB taxonomy): Bacteria > Pseudomonadota > Gammaproteobacteria > Burkholderiales > Burkholderiaceae_B > Advenella. The sequence goes on from JBOIGK010000683.1 coordinate 806, forward strand.
TGTCTTCAATAATGGTCGGGTTCGCCTGTAGCGGTTCCAGCACGCCGCCAATGCCCACGCCACCGGACAGATGGACGTTTTTACCGATTTGTGCGCAGGATCCCACGGTTGCCCAGGTATCGACCATGGTGTTTTCATCTACATAGGCGCCGATATTGACGTATGAAGGCATCAGAACCACGTTTTTACCGATAAAAGCGCCACGACGAGCGACGGCATTGGGCACGACGCGATAACCGCCCGCCTTGAAATCTGCTTCGCTAAAGTCCTGGAACTTGAGTGGCACTTTATCGAAAAACTGCATCGGCGCGTTGTTCATGACCACGTTGTCGTTCAGGCGGAAAGACAATAGCACCGCTTTTTTCAACCACTGGTTCACTACCCAGTCTGCGTCCTTTTTCTCGGCAACGCGCAGCGTTCCGTTGTCCAGTCCGGCCAGGGCAGTGCCCACGGCATCGCGCACTTCGGCTGAAACAGTAGAGGAAGACAAATTGGCGCGGTCATCCCACGCTTTTTCCAGAACGGTTTGAAGATCAGTATTCATAAGATTTGGATAGTTTGAAAAATAATAAACACAATTGTGAAGGATATGCCATCTTCCGGATAGGGTCTGCCCATGGCCGGCTAATGCGCTTTTCCTTCTCGGGATACCGAAGCTTAACAAAATCCCCGGCGTTACAGTGAAACTGGGCGCTTGCGCGGCCCTTTACCTGGGCTGCTGAAGGGGCCGGATCGCGAGCGACCCGGTTACAGTCAACTGGGGTAGCGATCGCGGACAAACCGGGCGATGCGCTGCGCGCCTTCCACACATTGATCCAGCGGTGCAACCAGCGCCAGCCTAATGCGGTTGGCACCTGGATTAATGCCATGCGCCTCGCGCGCCAGATAGCTGCCAGGCAGTACTGTCACATGCTGTGCGCCAAACAAATCACGAACGAAATCAGGGTCGGCGACCGGCGTTCCCGCCCAGAGATAGAACGAGGCATCGGGCATTTTTACGTCCAGCACCTCGGCCAGAATCGGGTAAACCGCATCAAATTTGGCTTTATACAGGGCGCGGTTTTGCTCAACATGCGTTTCATCATTCCATGCAGCTGTGCTGGCGGCGCTAAAGACCGGACTCATGGCGCTGCCATGATAAGTTCGATAAAGGAGAAACGATTCAAGCAGGCTCGCATCGCCGGCGACAAAACCCGAGCGCATGCCAGGCACATTCGAGCGTTTGGACAGGCTGGAGAAACAGACGCAGTTTTTGAAATCGGTACGGCCCAACCTGTGAGCAGCCTGCAAGACGCCTACCGGTGGCTGTGCATCGTCGAAATAGATTTCGGAATAGCATTCATCGGAGGCAATCACAAAGCCGTAGCGGTCCGACAGTTCGAACAACAATGCCCACTCGGCTTGCGGCATGACATTGCCTGCAGGATTGCCGGGAGAACACACAAATAGCAATTGTGTCTTTTCCCAGATGTGCGCAGGCACGGCCGACCAATCGGGGCTGAAGTTGCGTTCAGGCACAGCGTTGACGTAATAGGGCTGTGCGCCCCCCAGCAGGGCGGCGCCTTCATAAATCTGGTAAAACGGATTCGGGCAGATGACCAGGCTGTCGCTGGCGCCGTCGAGCACGGTTTGGGCAAAGGCAAACAGCGCTTCTCGGGACCCCAGGCAAGGAAGAACCTGGCTTTGTGGATCTGGCGCGGGCATGCCATAACGGCGGCCAATCCAGGCGGCAATCGTTTCACGCAACAGCGCATCACCCTTGGTCGGCGGATAGGCGGACAGGCCGGTCAAGTGATCGGTGATCGCCTCGTTAACCAGCGCGGGCGTAGCATGCTTGGGCTCACCGATCGACAGGTTCACATGGGCCAGCCCCGCAGCAGGGGTAGGAGCAGTGGCAAGAAGCGCCCGCAATTTTTCAAAGGGATAGGGTTGCAGCAGACGTAATTTAGGATTCATGACAGACCTTGCGTAGATGCGCAAGTTTACCATTTATAGGGGCTGGTCAGCATCGAGGCGGCCCCCGTTTTCTCTATCATATGGCGGCTTATTTCAGACCGTCGTTATTGGATAAGTTCGTCATTGCTATTTTTCGCAAATACGCCTGGTTCCGCTATGATAGAGTCACCGTGATCGGCGAATTGGCCGCTTTAGAGGTTGTGATATGACAACGTTTTCCCATTCGTTTTCCATGACGAGCACTCGTCTTATTCTGTCTTCGTTTACCGAAGCCGATGCG
>JBOIGK010000684.1:0-3186 GCA_050742695.1 Advenella sp.
CAGTATCGGCAGGCCTGTCTTGAATTGATACATCAATTGGATCCGGATTCAGATAATGCCTGGCCTCATCACAATCAGGTTTCGGGCGCCAGCCTTGCTATTCGCAGACAGGTGCATGATTTCGTTGGCGGCATCCCGGCTGTACCGCTGGCTGAAGACCGGGCTTTGGCGCAGCGGGTTGCGCTGCACGACTATCGCATTTGCTATTGCAGCCAGGCCAGGGTGATGACCTCGTGTCGCATGGACGGAAGAGCGGAAGGCGGGATGGCCCAGGCGCTGCGCATCAGGGCTGGCAGCGAGGATTTCCTGATTGATGAATCACTGGAGCCTGCGCACTTGGTGCTACTGCGTGCGGGCACACGAGCGTCTGCCCGGCTGATGTGGCAGCAGGGACTAAACCGTCATGATCTGTATGCATTCCTGGATATCGACGAGTCACGCTATCACGCGCTGGACACTATCGGCCGATTCGGGATGCTTTGGCAACAGCTTGAGCAGCATGCCCCCTGCCTGGGACCCGCACGTGTGCTGTACAGCCAGTTGCCCGTTCAGCTCAAAAGAATTGAGGCCATGTTGATGCAAGTGAGGCAATTGGATATGGCTTGAGTGAAGTTTTTCTAGTGCGCCTGTTCAGCGTTTACGCAAACCGAATGTGAACATATTTCGCAGACATTCAACGCGCCGATATCAGGAAATATAATGATGAAATGGATTCTAGCTATAAGTATTCTTGCAGTGTATGCGAACACGATTTTGTTCGTTGTGAGTTGGGGACTGAAATGGTCTGTGCTGTTTGTTAACTGGAGAAAGAACAGGCTGCAGACAACGGCACCAGTCGACGAGACGCTCACTACACCTGCAGGCTACCTGGCAGCATCGGTCGGCCGTGGCGCAGCGTATTTTTCTGTCCACTTGCCCACGCACAATGAGCCGCCCGATATTGTTATCAAGACTATCGATTCCATTCTCGCATCCAATTATGACGATTTTGAACTGCTTGTGATTGACAATAATACGAGCGATCCTGATCTATGGATGCCGGTGAGTGATCATTGTATGGAAAAGGGGGCGCGGCTGCGGTTCTATCACTGCATGGACGTTACCAATGCCAAGGCTGGGGCGTTGGATATTGCACTGGAACTGCGCAATCGCAGGGCCACGCATATTGTGATTGTGGATGCCGACTATACCGTGGACAGAGATTTTCTGAGCCGCGCATCAAACCTGCTGGCACAGAACGAATACGACTATATTCAGTTTCCTCAATCTTATCGGGGGCAAGGGGCTGCAGGATTGAAATATGAGCTGGGCTTGTATTTTGCGACTGTGACCAGAGCTGCCGATGCGGCCAATACCATGCTGTTGACCGGTACTTTGTCTGTGATTGCGGTCAAGGCGCTGCGTACGTTGGGCGGATGGAAAACTTCTACGTTAACCGAGGACGCAGAAATCGGGCTCCAATTGCATATGCGCGGATTCCGTGGTCGCTATATTGCACAGTCGGCCGGTGCCGGCTTGCTGCCGTTTACCTTTTTTGATTTGGAAAAGCAGCGGGAGCGCTGGATTCACGGTAATTTCCAGGTCCTTACCCGCTATTTCACACGTATTATGACCGTGAAAAAAACCTATCTTGTGCCGATATTGTCCCAATTGTCAGCCTGGTTTGCCTTTTTACTGATACCTATGGTCTTTATGCTCCTGATCCCGCTATTTTCGGGCTATCGCCCATTGTCAAACGCTGCAGCATGGGCGTTGGCAGTGTCGGCGACAACGATCATTATTGATTTCGTATCACGGTTTGTCTTTATTCGACTTTCGGCTATGGGCACAAAGCTGGTCGAAGTGCTGGATACGTTTGTTGTTTCGTGGGCCCTTGCCGGTAGAAGTTCATTGGCCACCTTTACCGGGAACTTGCCGGCCTCCAGGACCTTTCATCGCACCAACAAGAGCATTTGTGACGAATCGGCTGCCGCGCACAGCACAACCACTGCGATGGTTGCCGTTCTTGGTGGTATGGCGGTCCTTCAAGGTTTACTGATGGCTCAGCCATGGGTTGTGGTCGCGGGAATGTTGTCAGTGCTGATGCTGCCTTTTCAATGGTTGACCAGTCGGCGGCTGCTGCGTTATCGCAACCATCTTCGAGTGAATTAATGTCGCCGCTTCACGCATGAGAATGGTTTGGCGCGTTCAGTGTCTGAAAAGAGGTTAACAAATTGTATTGACTGTTAAAACCCGCACACGCCTTTGCTGGCAGCGCAGATAAGCGATAGTTAAGGTCAGTGTGCGCAGTCGGGGCGGGATTTTTGACCGTAAATTAACGACAAGGTATCAAGTGGCATGCAGTGTTCGCATCTGATAACAAATTGAGCACAAACAGATGCAGCAAGCCCTGCCATTGTGAGGATAAAAATGTTATGGTCAGAAGATACGTAGCATCGTTGTTGCGTTGTTACGTCTCGATGGGCACTTGATGTCCATGATTTGAATAAAGGAGATTTATCAATGCCAGCAAAATCCCAGGATCAGCAGAAAGCGGCGGGCGCGGCACTGGCCGCCAAGCGTGGAGAAACGAAGGTCAGTAGCCTGAAGGGCGCTTCCAGATCCATGTACGACTCTATGTCGGAACAGGAACTTGAAGAGCTCGCCTCCACCAAACGAAAAGGCAAGCCGGAACATGTAGGCGACAAGGCCAAAGATTGAGTCGCTGTCTGGTACGTCGTTGGCCCTGTTTCAAGTTTTCCTGTGAGCAAGTCCGTCTGGTTAATCGGACTGAGCTATGGCTGTTTCCTGAATGGGAATCACCGTCGGCCCGGCTCGAACGGCCTGTGCAGGCGTCACAGCCTGCTCCTGGCTGATCAGGCGCTCCAGTCCCTTGCGGAACTTGATCGGGCCGCCATCCAGTTTGAGATTGATGAATGGCGTGCGGCGATTGTCCATGCCTTTTTGTACGGCACCCAGCACGATCCGGTCTTCTTCAAATGCCTTGCGCACGCCTTCGGCAAACTGGCGCGAAACGTTTGTATCATCAGGACTGAAATTTCTAAGCTGGAACCAGAAGTAGCGAGTGGTCGTTTCGTCTACCGGCGTCAGAAAATTGTAGGAGTCCATCAGAAATACGTCGGGATGGATCGCCGCTTCGTCGCCGCCTGTGCCGGCAGGCGTAAAGACGGCCTTGATGATGGCGTG
>JBOIGK010000685.1:0-3786 GCA_050742695.1 Advenella sp.
AATGATGACGGGTATGATACCGGCCTGACCGTAAGCCAGCATGCATAGCGGCAGGCCCATATAACCGGCATTGCTATAAGACGCCGACAGGCTGGCCACACTATTGTCCGGCAGGCTGAAGCGGCGCCGCTGCCAAACCATGAAAATGACAAAGGTGGCCAGCATGCCGCCGGTACTGGCCAGGATGAACGGAATCTGGTTCAGTTCTTCCCAACTGACCGTGGCCATGGCATGAAACAACAGCGCTGGCAAGGCCAGCCAAACCACATAGCTATTGAGGTGCTGGCTTGCCTGATCCGACAGGATCCGCCGGCGAGCGGCGATGTAGCCGGTCAGAATCAGGGCAAAAACCGGAAAAGCGGCATTAATAACGGAATTCAAAATACGGTTTATTTAAAAGCGGTTTCGATAAAGCTGCGCAGTTTACGCGAATGCAGTCGCTCCCGGGGCATTTCACGCAGTTTTTCCAGCGCCCGCATGCCGATGCGCAGATGCTGGCTGACCTGCTTGCGATAGAAGTCGGAGGCCATGCCGGGCAGCTTCAATTCGCCATGCAGGGGCTTGTCGGACACACACAGCAGCGTGCCGTACGGGACGCGAAAGCGAAAGCCATTGGCAGCGATGGTCGCCGATTCCATGTCAAGTGCAATGGCTCGCGACTGCGAGAAACGCTGCACCGGTTCATGCTGATCTCGCAACTCCCAGTTGCGGTTATCAATGGTGGCCACAGTTCCGGTACGCATAATACGTTTAAGCTCCCAGTCAGACAGCCCGGATATTTCTTCGACAGCATGCTCCAGGGCAATCTGGATTTCCGCCAGCGGCGGCACCGGCACCCATAGCGGCAAGTCGGCATCCAGTACGTGATCTTCACGCACATAACCGTGCGCCAGCACATAATCGCCCAGGCGCTGCGTGTTGCGCAGCCCGGCGCAATGGCCCAGCATGATCCAGGCCGACGGCCGCAATGTTGCGATGTGGTCGGTAATGGTCTTGGCATTGGACGGTCCCACGCCAATATTGACAAGGGTGATGCCGTTGCCATCCTCGCGCTTCAGATGATAGGCTGGCATTTGCGGCAACCGTTGCAGCCTCTGGGACGGATCCGGCTGCCCCTTGCGCGTAATGTGATTGCCCGGCTCGACCAGCGCCGTATAGCCCGACGATTCGTCCTCGATCAGTTGTGCTGCCCGCTCAATGAACTCGTCGACGTAAAACTGGTAATTGGTAAACAACACGAAATTTTGGAAATGCTCCGGCGCGGTTGCCGTGTAGTGCTGCCGCCGGTGCAATGAGTAGTCAATACGTGGTGCGGTAAAGGGGGCCAGCGGCCCTGGCTGGCCAGGTTCTTCACGCAAAGTGCCATTGACGATGGCATCGTCCATGACGGCCAGATCAGGGACATCGAAGAAATTGCGTAACGACGAGCCGATGGTGTCGGCGTAGACGCCTTCAACATACTGGCCGCCGGTAAATGCGAAATGCAATGGGATGGGAATATCGGATTCGCCGATCTCCACAGGCAATTGATGGTTTTTCATGATCAGCCCGATTTGCTCGAGCAAATAGCTTTTGAACTGTTGGGGCTGGGTGATCGTCGTCTGATAAAGGCCGGGTTCTGTGGTATGTCCGTATGACAGACGTGAATCGACTTCCTGATGGTCGGGCACATGCAGGCGAATGGCGGGGTAGCAGGCGCGTGTGCGATGGTCTGACCGGCTCTCGCCGCTGATGTAGCGGTAAAAGGACTCGCGGATGAACAGTGTATTGCGCTCGTAGATGCGCAACAGTTCTTCGAAAGCCAGGACCGGGTCACGAAAACTGGAAAAACCGATTCTTTGGGGGGAATGAAAGGTAGAAGGCGTACTTTGCTGTGTGTTCATGGATAAGCGTTGATTGTTATGGTCGTTGACGAAAGCGAGCCATATTGCAATCTGATCCCATACGAAAGCTTTGCTGTCGGCAAATAGGGGGCCGGAAAGTGGTGTCGCTTTGCTGTCCTGAAGTATATTCTGTCATTATGACACGTTAAAATCCTGACATAGCGAATGCCCGCTATTGGTGTGGGCCTGTCCGGCAGCGCATCGGGCCTCAGCTAATTCTGTTTTCGAAAAATCTGCAAGAGAGTGATTTATATGGATATTCAACAAATCGAAAGTTTCTGGCCGTTTGTGCAGCGCTTCGCCGTTGACCTGGTGGTCGCCTTTGTAATTCTGGGCATTGGTTGGACCATTTCCAAGTGGCTGGGCAATATGGTGCAGCGCCTGAGCGCCAGATCAGAAAAAATCGATCCCACGATCATCCCCATGTTCCGCACGGTCGTGATCTGGAGCGTGCGCATCTTTACCATCATCGCCGTATTGTCGCAATTCGGTGTACAAACAGCCAGCCTGATTGCGGTATTGGGCGCCGCTGGCCTGGCTATCGGCCTGGCTTTACAGGGCACGCTGCAAAATATTGCAGCAGGGATCATGTTGCTGGGTTTGCGGCCCCTGCGAGTGGGGGAGAGCGTGACAGTGGCTGGGGGTATTTCCGGCACTGTCGACGAAGTGGGGCTGTTTCTGACGCGGATTGTGCAGGCTGACGGCGTACAGGTAACGGTTCCCAATAGTACGGTCTGGAATGGAACGATCATCAATCTGAGCCGCAATCACAACCGTCGCATGGACGTGCCGGCCTATATTTGCTATGGCGATGACGTTAACCGGGCTATCGAAGTGCTGCTCAAACTGATCGGCGAACAGCCGGGCGCATTGAAAATGCCGGAGCCATCCGTTTTCGTGGGCGATCGCAAGGACGGCACCATCACCCTCACTGTGCGCGTCTGGGCCAGTGCCGACAACTTCACCAATCTGCAGAATGACCTGAACCGCCAAGTGCAGATGCGACTGAAAGAAGAAGGGTTTGAAAGCCCGAGCCCGTTACGGGTGGCTGTGCAGGCAGTAGCCTCCAACAATCAGAATGGCGTCAAATAGCCACCACTGATCATCGGACGCCCGCACAGTTGGCATGCCAGGCGATGTGCAGCAGCGGAGTGTGCCAATTTCGCTCAGCCTGGGCGATCACGGTCGCGTTATGGCCCAAAAGTGTGGATCGGCGAGCGAAATTGTCCGAAACCGCCAGAACAGGGCCGCGCGCCGTCGCGCCTGCACTGAGCCCCGGTCGCTGCGCTGTCTCGACCGACCAGACAGCCTATGGCCGATAGACTGTTTTCAGAATGTTGGTGCACACCCCACGCATCATATCCACTTCTTCCTGGGTCATATGGATACGCGTAAACATATAGCGCATGCGTGGCATCAGCTTTTTCGGATGATTGGGATTGAGAAAATCGATACCGATCAGCGCGCTTTCCCAGTGATTGATGAACGCTTCTACCTTTTCGGCGGGCGCATAGTCGCGATCGGCCATGTCTGTATAGGCATGGGCGGGCGTCGATAGCAACAGGTCAGGACCGATGGTTGACTCCTGCGTCACTGTGGCAAGCGGATTGCCGGACTGAGCCGGGGTCGTTGTGCTGCTGTGCCAGGCGGTTGGCGGCGTCTGCATGGCGTAGTTCAGTTCCCAGGCTGCCAGCAGCAGGGCTTGTGAAACGTTCAGTGAGCTGTACGCCGGATTGGCAGGAATATGGCAGATGCGATGGCAGCGGCTGATATCGTCATTGTCCAGCCCCGTTCTTTCTGTTCCCAACACAATCGCAATACGCGTATCGGCATGATTATTCAGGTGCGTTCGCGATAGCTGGGCTGTCTGGCGGATGTCCAGCGAAGGCGGGCCCATGTCGCG
>JBOIGK010000686.1:0-3994 GCA_050742695.1 Advenella sp.
CCCTTGACCTGCACAGCCTGGGACGACAAATCGGCGCTGGACGCGGCCGCCAGCTTGGCCTTGAGGCGATCCATTTCTTTTTCCGCCGCACGCAGTTGTTCCTGCTGCAACCGGGTTCTTTCCACCAGATCGGCAGGATTGCTCTTGAGGATGGCAGCGGCCTGCTGAACCGAAGCATTCAGGTTCTGCACCCAGCCAAAGGCGTTGTGCCCAGTGATGGCTTCCACACGCCGCACGCCCTCACCCACACCACTCTCGGATACAATTTTGAACAGGCCGATATCGCCGGTGCGCGCCACGTGCGTGCCACCGCACAACTCGCGCGAAAAACCGATATCCAGCACTCTTACGCTGTCGCCATATTTCTCGCCGAACAGCGCCATGGCTCCGTCCGCCACTGCCTCATCAAAGGACATCACGCGCGCAGCCACATCATTGTTGGCCAACACCTCGTTATTGACTATCGCCTCCACATCCCGGATCTGCGCAGCAGTAACCGGCGAGCCGTGAGAAAAGTCAAAGCGGGTTTTATCGGGATCAACCAGCGAACCGCGCTGCTGCACATGCTCGCCCAGCACTTGCTTGAGCGCCTTGTGCAACAAGTGCGTGGCCGAGTGGTTGCGCACAGTGGCAGCACGCCTGTCGGCGTCCACCTGAGCCTGAACCTGATCGCCAACCTTGAGACTGCCCAGGCTGACTGTACCGTGATGGCCAAATACATTGGCCTGGATTTTTTGTGTATCTACAACATCAAAAGCCGAGCCGAAACCGGTAAGAACCCCGCTGTCGCCGACCTGACCGCCGGATTCGGCATAAAACGGCGTATTGTCCAGCACAACAATGGCATCCTGACCTTCCTGAACTGCATCGACCATCGTGCCGTCTACATAGAGCGCCTGTACGGTCGCGGTGGTTTGCAAATGCTCATAGCCTTCGAAGCGGGTTTGCGCGCCCTCGTATTGCAGGTTCGCCGCCATCTTGAACTTGCCGCTGGCTTTGGCCTGGGCCTTTTGGCGCGCCATGGCTTCATCGTAACCCGCCTGATCAACGCCGAAACCGCGCTCACGACACACGTCGGCGGTCAGATCGAATGGGAAACCGAATGTGTCGTACAAGCGGAAGGCGGTCTGGCCATCAAGCACGCCATCCTTGCCCAGCGCAGCCAGCTCGTCGTTCAGGATGCGCATTCCGTTGACCAGGGTTTCCTGGAAGCGCACTTCTTCCTGACGGATCACGGAAGCCACGCGCTCAGCCGATTTGGCCAATTCAGGGTAAGCCTGGCCCATCTGCTCGACAAGATCAGTCACCAGTTGATGGAAAAATGGTGTTGTCTTGCCCAATTGATGACCGTGGCGCAGGGCGCGGCGAATAATACGGCGCAACACATAGCCGCGGCCAACATTACCGGGAATGACGCCGTCAACAATCATAAAACTGCAGGCACGAATATGGTCGGCAATGACCTTGAGCGAATTGTTGGACAGATCGCTGGTGCCGGTCTCGCGTGCTGCGGCCTTGATCAGGCTTTGGAAAAGATCGATTTCGTAATTGGAATGAACGTGCTGCATAACCGCAGCGATGCGCTCCAGCCCCATGCCGGTATCAACACAGGGGCGCGGCAGCGGCGTCATATTGCCCTGCTGGTCGCGCTCGAACTGCATGAACACCAGGTTCCAGACCTCGATATAACGGTCGCCGTCCTCTTCAGCTGATCCCGGCGGGCCGCCCCAGACGCCAGGCCCGTGATCATAGAAAATCTCCGAACACGGACCGCAAGGGCCGGTATCTGCCATTTGCCAGAAATTGTCGGAGGCGTAGCGTGCGCCCTTGTTGTCGCCGATACGGATTATGCGCTCTGCCGGAACGCCGATTTCCTTGAGCCAGATATCATACGCTTCGTCGTCTTCCTGATAGACCGTTACCCACAGTTTCTCGGCCGGCAGGCCATAGACGGTGGTTAGCAATTGCCAGGCGTAGCCGATGGCATCTTGCTTGAAATAGTCGCCAAAGCTGAAGTTGCCCAGCATTTCGAAAAACGTATGGTGCCTGGCGGTATAGCCGACATTTTCCAGGTCATTGTGCTTGCCGCCGGCACGCAGGCAACGCTGCGAGGTGGTGGCACGCGAATAGGGCCGCGTCTCCTTGCCGGTGAATACATCCTTGAACTGCACCATACCGGAGTTAGTGAACAGCAAAGTGGGGTCGTTTCCCGGCACCAATGAAGAAGACGGCACAATGGTGTGGCCCTTCGATTCAAAAAAGTGCAGGAATTTCTGGCGGATGTCAGCGACTTTCATTGTAAGAAATGGAAGAAAAATTTGGTAACCCGTTATTATAAGATGACTTTCGACGATTGCGCGTGTCTACACTGCAAATGTCAAAGTAATGTGTCGCTTCCTGACCTCGACTGGATGCAGCAACTGAATATAACTGGGCAAATGGACAAAAGCCGGCGCGTCGCTGCGACACACCGGCTTCAGAACACTATCACGTGCTGCGTCAGTTATGAATGGCGTCCGCTTCCGATGTAAACGAATCAGCAAAAAACTCGTCCTCGGGCAAGCCGCAAAGGCCGGTGTACTCGGTGCGGGCACTGTTGACCACGATGGGCGCGCCGCAGGCATACACCTGGTGCCTGGACAGATCAGGATAATCCTGAATCACTGCCTTATGCACAAAGCCGATTCTGCCCGTCCACGCATCTTGCTCCGTGGCCTCAGAAATGACCGGAACGTACGTGAAAAAAGGCAGATCTTGCACCCACTGCTGGGCCAGATCATTCATGTACAGATCCTGCGGGCGGCGCCCGCCCCAGTAGAGCGTGACCGGCCGGCTAATGCCTTTGGCAATAATATGCTCCATCATCGCCTTGATGGGCGCAAACCCGGTGCCACTGGCCAGGAAAATAATCGGCTTATCGCTGTCGTCACGCAAAAAGAACGAGCCCAGCGGGCCTTCAACTCGCAAAATTTCACGCACCTTCATTTGCGTTGCACCGGCACCAAAAACATGGTCTGTGAACACACCTCCGGGCAGATGACGGATATGCAGCTCTACAGGTTCCGTGCCATTAGGCGCTGTTGCCATGGAAAAGCTGCGCCGCTTGCCGTCCTTCAGAATGAACTCAATATATTGCCCGGCATAGTATCGAAACGGCTCAGTGGCAGGCAACTGCAAACTCATGATCATCACATCATCAGCTTTTTTGTCCAGCGCCATGACCCGGGCAGGCATCTTGCGAATTTGAATGTCACTGGCCATCCGTACTTCGCGCACCTCAATATCCATATCGCTGGTCGCGTGCGCCTGGCAGAACAGCGTATAGCCGGCGCTGATATCTTCGGCCGACAGAATCTGCGCAGGCGCCGGGCCGGCTTCAAATGTACCGCTGATCACTTTACCTTTGCAAGTGGAGCAGGAGCCACTGCGACAACTATAGGGCAGCACGTAGCCCGCGCCGAGCGCGGCATCCAGAATAGTCTGCCCTTCTGCTGTTTCAAATTGGTGGTTGCTGGGATGCACCGTCACTTTATATCCCACGACTCTACTCCTTGTTTGCTGCCATGACAGGCAACAGTGTAATGTTTTTCATACGCACCACGAACAGGCGCCCCTTGCGGGCACGTTTGCCAATGTACTCGGCCAGTGCCTGCAGCGACAGCGTGTCCTCTGTCTGTTTGTTGCGATAGATGCCCGACACCAAGATGCCGCCCTCGCCCACGGGAATGATCTGAGCCAGACTATCGTTGGCATCAAGCGTCATCAATTGGGTTCCCCGACCGCCGCCGGCAAGCGATTTCACATCGCCCAGGTCAACGATCAGAATTTTCCCCTTGGTGGTATACATCGCCAAGTGGGTACTATTATTGAACAGCGGTATGGGGCGCAGCAAATGCTGCTCGGCCTCGACAGTGACGAACTGCTTACCTGCTTTCTGACGGCTGATCATATCCGACAGTTTTGCGGTAAAGCCCAGTCCGTTACTCTGCATGAG
>JBOIGK010000687.1:0-14758 GCA_050742695.1 Advenella sp.
CAGCGTGGAATGCGACATTGTTAACACCCAGGCGCTGGGCACCCATCGGATGATCGTGGGCAAAATCCGCCGCTCGGTCAGCCGGCAAGCCAGCCCGATGATCAACTTCAATGCCGGCACGCACCGACTGGAGCCGCTACCGCTCTAGCTAATCCATTGTTGCCGGATTGACCAGGCAAAGCGGCCTGGTGCACTTGTCCGGCACGCAACACCCTTTCGAGACAAAACACCATGACTGAAAAATTTGTTCATATCGACGTATCCGATTATGTTGCGCTGGTTACCATGGATCGCAAGCCGGTCAATGCGCTGAACCGCGAGATGCGTCGTCAGCTCGTATCGGCTTTTGATGAGATCTCGGCCCGCAGCGATGTGCGCTGCGCCGTTCTGACGGCTACGGGCTCGGTTTTCTGTGCCGGAGCAGACCTGAAAGATCGTCCCGACGACAACATTGCCGGCGACTTTCTCGAACACAATCGCATTACCCGGGAAACTGGCAACGCGATACGCGAGTGCGCTAAACCGGTGATCGCCGCCGTTAATGGAACAGCGCTGGGGGCCGGCCTGGGTTTGGCAGCGGCCTGCGATATTCTTTATGCATCTGAAAACGCAACCTTCGGCATGCCCGAAATCAATGTTGGCCTGGCAGGCGGCGCCTCCATGCTGCGTACCCTATTTGGCCGTTCCACGCTGCGCCGCATGTTCTATACCGGCCAGCGATTGACCGCGCATGAACTGTTGCGTCGCAATGTCCTGGAAGACGTGCTCAGGCCCGAAGAACTGCTGCCGGTAACCATGGCGCTGGCGCACGAGATTGCAGCCAAGGCGCCGCTGGCCACCATCTACGCCAAGCGCGCCGCCAATATGGTGGATGTGATGCCACAGCGTGATGCCTACCGCTTTGAGCAGGAATTCACCATGCTGCTGGCCAAGACAGAAGATGCACGCGAAGCACGCATGGCCTTTCTGGAAAAACGCGAACCCAAGTTCAAAGGCTGCTGAAAAATGGATACATGCATTGCGCCTGAACCGGGCGCCGGAATGGACGCATTCTTCACGGCCAAGGGGATCGCCATTGTCGGCGCGTCCGACGACATCACCAAGATTGGTGGCCGCCCCATTTATTTTTTGCGCAAGTACGGCTACGGCGGAACAATCTATCCGGTCAATCCGCGAGGCGGCACCATCCAGGGCCTGCCCGCCTATGCTTGCCTCGCCGATCTACCGGAACCGCCAGACATGGCGGTGCTGGCGGTTCCGGCCTCGGCAGCCGTACAGGCGCTGCAGGACTGTGCCGACCGAGGGGTAAGGGGTGTGGTTGTGTTGTCGTCCGGGTTTGCAGAAGCGGGGCCCGAAGGCGCCGTGCTGCAGGCGCAATTGGTTGCCATCGCCAGAGCCCATGGTATGCGCTTGCTGGGGCCCAACTGCCTGGGTATCATCAGTGTCGCCCAAGGAGTGATCGGCTCATTCTCTATTATTCTTGAACAGAGCATGCCTGAGGCCGGTCATATGGGCATTGTGTCCCAGTCCGGCAATATCGGCAGCTACGTTGTGCAGAACGTCGCCCGAAAAGGCCTGGGAGTGAGTCATTTTATCGCCACCGGTAATGAGGCAGACATTGACGTTGCCGATGGCATTGCCGCACTGGCTGACGATGCACAGACCCGCTTGATACTGTGCTGCATGGAAACCTGCCGCGATGCAGGCAGATTGACCCGGGCGCTGGATCTGGCACGACAAAAGAACAAACCGGTGGTGGTGCTGAAAATTGGCTCCACTGAACAGGGGCAGGCGGCTGCTGCATCGCATACCGGCGCGCTGGCCAGTTCCGATGCGGTCATTGACGCCGTGTTCCGGCGCTACGGCGCCTTGCGGGTCGACTCCATCGAAGCGCTGCTGGAGCTGGGACACGCCGCATCCATTCTGCTGCCGGGCGACCTGCCAAAGGGAAACCGGATTACCGTGCTTGCTGCCTCCGGCGGTTTTGGCATCATGATGGCCGATGCCACCGTCAAAGCCGGGCTCACGCTGAGTACGTTGGGTGCATCTACCAAGGAACGGATCCGGCAGGTGCTGCCGCTGGCCGGCGTTAACAATCCCGTTGACGCCACAGCCCAGGTATCGGCGCGTCCCGAAGTCCTGTTTGGCATGTTGTCGGCGCTGATGGAAGACGACGGCGCCGACGTTACCCAGATCTTTCTGTCACTGGCCCTTTACAACCCGCGTTTGCGCAGCGTGTACATGGAAGCGCTGCGCAGTATCCGCGCATCCTACCCGGACCGTCTGCTGGTCGTTACCAGCCAGGGCCCCGCTGACGCAGTTAAGCAAATCAACGCACTGGGCATTCCTGTGTTCCCGGGCATTGACGCTACGGCCCAGGGGCTGGCCGGTCTGATCCGCATGGGGCAACTGTCGGGCTTGCAGGCGGCCACCGTTTATCAGGATACGGTCGAGCCGCTGGACAGGAGCGCCTTTCGCAACGAATATACCGCCAAGCAGGCATTGGCCGCAGCAGGTATTACGGTGCCAGACGAAGCTGTGGTCGGCAGCGCCGACGACGCCGTACAACAGGCACAGCGCATGGGCTTTCCGGTGGTGCTCAAAATCGCTTCCGAAGATATCGCCCATAAGACCGAGATAGGCGGTGTCGTCCTCAATCTTGGCGATGAGCAGGCCGTGCGCGTCGCCTACGGGCAAATCATGCAGGCGGCGGCCACGCATGCGCCTGCAGCCAGGCTCGACGGCATCCTGGTCACGCCGATGGCCAAAGACGGCATCGAACTGATCATGGGCGTTTCAACAGATCCGGTTTTTGGCCCGGTCGTGATGGTGGGTACAGGCGGCATCTATGCTGAAATTTTGCAGGACGTTGCCGTGCAGACTGCCCCGGTGTCCGAAGACGAGGCGCTTGCGATGATACGGTCGCTCAAACTGTTCCCGATCCTGGATGGCGCTCGCGGACAACCGAAGGCCGATGTGCCGGCAGCGGCGCGCACGCTGGCACGGCTCTCACAGTTTGCCTGCCGCTACGCACGCGACGTGGCCGAGATCGATATGAACCCGGTACGCGTCCTTCCCGAAGGGCAGGGGGCCGTCGTACTCGACGCGCTTCTGATTCCGACCAACCCCGCAGTATGACACTTTCGAGATCAAGCATGGATTTTCACGCCAACCCGCTGACCGCTCAGCCTGCTATCGCGCCTGACGCCTATCGTGCGCATGCCCGCGAATGGCTGAAAAACAATCTGCCGGCGCATATGCGGGCAGACAGCCTGGATTACCGCAGCCCGACGCTGGACGAATCGAGCCAATGGGAAGCTGCCATGTATCGCGCCGGCCTGGCCGGAATGACCTGGCCGGTGGAGTATGGCGGTCATGGCCTCACCCTGCGCGAACACCTGGCGGTCAACAAGGAAATCGGCGCGCTGGCCATGCCCGAGAGCGTCAGCTCTATTGGCAAGGAACTGGCCGGGCCCATCATTATGACTGTTGGCACCGAAGCGCAGAAAAAGACTTTCCTGCCTGCCATCCTGCAAATGCAGCACTACTGGTGCCAGGGCTTTTCAGAGCCCGATGCCGGTTCCGACCTGGTCAGGTTGAGAACCCGCGCAACGCAGGAAGGCGGGCATTGGCGGATCAACGGCCAGAAAATCTGGACCAGCGGCGCGGCAAAGGCGCATTACTGTCTTTTGCTGACGCGGACCGGAACGGTGGCCGACAGACATCGTGGCCTGCTTATGTTTGCCGTTCCCATGGACACGCCAGGTATCCGGGTGGTGCCAATCCGCTCCATTGACAACAAAGAGTCGTTCGCTGAAGTTTTTTTCGATGATGTTATCGTCCCCGACAGCGCACGCCTGGGTGCGCCCGATGAAGGCTGGAACGCCGCCATTCGCGTGTTGTCCATTGAGCGGGCCACCAATCGCATGTATCGGCCCTGGCGGTTCGAGTGTGAGTTGCGCCAACTGGTTCAGGCGTGTCAATCGGATGCGCAACTTTGCGGGCGACTAGCCGAGAGCTACTATCAGCGCCGCATTGGCCAGCTGGTGTGTGAAATCGACGCGCTCAAGGGGCTGGTGGAGCAATCGGTCGAGCAGTTGCTTGCCGGAGCGGCCATTGGTGCGCGAGGTTCGCTGACCAAACTGTTCTGGTCGGAATGCCACCAGGCATTCATGGCACTGGCGCAGGAAATCGTCTCCCAGGTAGGGCCGTCTTCAAGCCCGCTGGCGCAGCGCGCCCGCCAGCATTTTTGCACTGCTTATCTGTTCTCGCATGCCGAGACCATCTACGCGGGCACCACCGAAGTGCAACTGGACATTATCGCCCAACGCATTATGCAACTGCCAAAGGATATCTGATCATGAGTCGTCAGGAAGATAGTTTGCGCCCCGAAGAATTCGCAGAAGCGGCCGCCGCTGCAGTCAATGACGTGCTAGGTCGCGGGGTGCGCGACACTGCCACCGTGCTGGCCGCTGCCGGCTTGTTTGGTGTATGCGCCCCGGAAAGCCGGGGCGGCCTTGGCCTGGGCCTGGCATTCGGCGTGCCGGTATGCGAGGCCGCCGGCTCCCTGCAATTGCACTTTCCTTTGGTACAACAAATGGTGCTGTCAAAGGCATTTGCCGATAGTGACATTGCACAGGCCCTGGTGGCCGGTGAGAAAATCGCCACCATTGCCTGGCAGGGCAGCCTGGCAGAAAAAATCGCAAGTCATGCCAGTTATGCTGATGCATGTGACTGGGTTCTGGTGGCAGACGAAGAGGGCGCAAGCTTGCTTGAATCCGGCTCGCTGAATATGCAGGCCAACGGTACGATGGATCCCGAGTACCCGCAATTTGACATTGATCTGGCCAACGCCGTAGTCAAGGCGCGCCTGTCGGCAGAGGCGTTTGCCACATTGAAGGATGATGCGCTGGTCCTGTACGCTGGTTTGATCAACGGTCTGAGCACCGAAGCATTGACCAGAACAGCGCTGTATACGTCTACGCGGGTACAGTTCGCACGCCCCTTGTCGGCTAAACAGGTGGTGCGCCATACGCTGGCGCGCATGAAGCTGCTGCAAGAAACGTCGACAGCCGCACTGCGTCGCGCATTGCTTACCAATGAATTTGGTGAGTCGCGCGATGTGGCCCCGGCATTTTCGGGCGCACTGGGCAATGCCGTTTTCATTATCGAAAAAGCCATTCACCTGCACGGTGGCATGGGATTCACCTGGGAGCTGCCCTTGCATTATTCTCTAAGGGAAGTGCGCAAGATCGAGGCCGCTTTCAATAACGGGCGCAGACTGGAAAGTCTGGGTGCACAGTTCATCGCAACGGTATAAGGAATCAAAGTAATGCAACAGGATATGGCGGGCCGCGTGGCCCTGATCACCGGAGCGGGTAACGGCATCGGCAAGGAAACGGCGAAACAGATGGCGGCCCGTGGCGCTATTGTCGGCGTTAATGATCTGAAGGAGGAGTTTGTCAATGCCACCGTACAGGAGATCACGCAGGCGGGCGGCAAGGCATTTGAGGTGGTGCAGAACATGGCCACTCGCGAAGGGGTGGCTGCTGCAGTCGCGCAGGCGCATCAGCACATGGGGCGACTGGATATCATGGTAAACAATGCCGCCTGGGTGCGCTATCAGGCTGTGCCCGATATCATGCCGGAAACCGTGGATCGCATGATTGACATCGGCTTCAAATCCGTCATCTGGGGATTGCAGGCGGCCGTCGAGGTCATGGATCCCGACCGGGGAGGTGTAATCGTCAATGTGGCCTCTACCGCGGCCCTGCGCTCGGCCGCCAATTCAGTGGTGTATTCCGGCATCAAGTCCGGCGTTCTGGGTATCACGCGTGCAGCGGCTGCAGAGCTGGGGGCGCGTCATATCCGCGTGAACGCCGTCTGCCCTTCGGCGGTACCCACGGAAGGGACGCAACGCAACCGCAACGCAGAGCGGGATGCCAATCGCGTCGCGCGTACCCCGCTGGGGCGGCTGGGTACGGTAACCGACATTGCCAGGGGAATCTGCTTTCTGGCCAGCGATGAAGCCGGTTTCATCACAGGGCAGGCGCTGGTTGTCGACGGTGGCATCACCTTTACGAATATCTGACCAGCAAGCGATCACAATGCCCACTATCCTCATTACCGGCGCCGCTTCGGGCATCGGCCGCGCCAGCGCGATGCTGTTTGCCAACCGCGGCTGGCGCTGCGTGCTGGTCGATTGCAATGCCACGGCGCTTACCCAATTGATGCAAACGCTTACCGCGGTAAAAGGTGCAGGCGGTGTCAAGCATCTGGTGCGCACGGTCGATCTGACGCAAGCGACGCAGATACAGTCCCTGGCAGATCCGTCCCTTGCCCTGGATGCCGTCATCAACAACGCCGGCATGTCCGATACCAGCGGTCTGCCACTGGTCGATCAGGACGCGGCACAACTGGACCGCCTGGTTTCATTGAACCTGCGCGCACCCGCCCTGGTGGTTCAGGCATTGCTGCCGCAACTTGCGCCGGGCGCCCGCGTTGTCAATGTGGCTTCCGGCGCCGCATTGCGCGCCATCCCCTTGCGCGGGGCATACAGCGCCACCAAAGCCGGCCTGCTTGCACAAACGCAGGCGCTGGCCGCGGCCCGGCCCGATCTTGTCGTCAGCGTGTTGTGTCCGGGGTTTGTACGCACCGAACTGGTGGCTGAGCTGATCGACATCGGTCGTCTTCACCTGGCCGATGTGGTGGCGAAAATTCCACTGGGTCGCATTGCAGACCCACAGGAGATGGCCGAAGCCCTGTTTTTCCTGGCATCGGAAGCAGCAGCCCCGCTTTGCGGTGAACGATTCAGCCTGGATGGCGGTTCGTCGGTATTCGGTGGCAGCACGCCTTTCAAAGCCGCCGAGTTTCCCCCGTTGCCGTCCGACAGCCCTGTGGCGTACCGGCTTGCCGGCAACCCGGTTGCCCCCTGGACCGCGGCACTGCCTGCTGAAGGCGCGCCCGGTGCACCAGGGCAATACACCGCCATCCTTGATTTTTCTTGCCTGCACGCCCAATCTGGCCAGATGTTGCACACCGCTCATGAAGCGGCACGGCGCTATGCCGGGCAGAACACAGCGCATAGCAGTCTGACCCTGCTCTTGCCCGCGCATGACCCGGCTGCAAGCTGGCAGCAGGCAGGGGACATGGCCGCTGCGCGCATGCTGATCGCCACCCTGGCATGTGAACTGGGTCCACGTACCATGCGCGTAAACGCCATTGAAATGGATCCGGCTGTTTGTCCCTCTGAATTGGCTCCGCTGCTCAGGTTTGTGGCGGGCGCCCGTGCCCAGTTTCTGACGGGGCAGACCATTCGGGCGCATGCCACCTGAAGGTATGCGCCCTTGCCCCCATCGCTACGAACACGAGCAACACATCATGACTGACCATACCCCCGAACAGGAACTGATCAAGGCGCATTTCATTGCCGAGCGCGGCTACTGGAGACCCTGGACACAAGCGATCTTGCGCCACAAACCGCAATTTCTGAACAGCTACGCGTCCTATGCCGGTTATCCGGCGCGGCACGGCCCGTTGTCCGGGCGCCTGGTTGAACTTATCTACATTGCGCTCGATAGCTCCGCGACCCATCTGTACCCGGCAGGTCTGCGAACCCATCTGGATTTTGCCCGCAAGGTGGGGGTGAGCGCGGCAGACGTTTTTGATGTGCTGCATATTGTGGCCACCCAGGGCCTAAGTCACGTCTATGACGCCGTCAGCATTCTTGCGCAGGAAGCCGGTCTTGAACCCCGCGCGGCCATGTCCGTGCAACAGCGCGAACGCGTGCAGCGGCACTTTCAGGAAATACCTCCTTTCATGGAGACAATGGCACAGCTGGATCCCGGCTATCTGGACGTATTGCTCGATTTTCTTGAAGAGCAAAATGGGCAGTCAGCGCCCGGCGGTCTTGCGCCCAACGAACGCAGGCTTATTGAAGTTGCCCTGCTCGCCTGCTTTACCGGTTTCAATGAAACGATGTTGCGCATTCGCATCCGGGGTGCGCTGAAAACGGGCATCAGCCAGGCGGAACTGCTGCAAGCCATTCAGCTTGGGGCGCATTTGTCCATTCACGGTACCGCATTGGGAGCCAACACATTTGAAGAGAGCGTTCAGTCTGGTGTGCCGGGCGACTATCCGGACAAATAACATGCCTCACCGTTCACGCAGTGTGGCCGCGCAAAGCTGCCAGTCATGCTCTGGCGTGTTACGCTTCCAGTCTGCCGGGCAGAGACGGGCATTAACTGGCGTTAACTACCTCTAACGAGCATATTCAGCAAGCCGTGTAAAATGGCCGTCTCTGTAAAGATAACACGCCTGCCCATCCTTTCCTGTTCAATTCAATTGACATATGCACCCGACTCAAACCCAGACTCACTCCCCCAGCGATGCAGTTACGCCTGACGCGGATGTATTGCGTGTCTTGCAGGCCTTGAGTCTGCAGCGCATCAGCGGATGGCATCTTCCCGGCTACTATCTGGGTATTACATATGAAACGGTGAGCCCTGATGAGGCAACGCTGACAATGGATCTGGATCGCAATGTAGACCGCGATGGCCAGCCGCTACCGGTTGCCCTGTGCATTCTTGCCGACGTTGCGCTGGCGGCCGCCATTCGCGGGCACGTAGGATTTGAGGCCAGATTGGCGACCATCAGCGCCAAACTCACCTTTACGGCCCGCTCTGGTGCGCAGCCCCTTGTGGCCAGAAGCCAGACCGGGTTTGAATCGGATGCAAGCACAATTGCAATCAGAAACAGCGCCGTAACCATTCTCTCCGGTGATACGGAAATATGTTTTGCACAAGCAAATTTTGCCGTCCTGGATCGCCCGGCTGACAAGCCCGCGCAAGCGCTACCCCGCCACGGTTCTTTGGAACAAGGTGACTTGCTTGATATAAAAGCGCTCACCGGCCCCGAGAAACGAGTCTATCAGAGAGCGCTAAAAGCAAGCGGTGAAGAAGACCACAGGCAAACGACGTTTACAGAGCGATTCTGGGGCTTGACGCCCACGGCGGAGGGCGACTCTGCCTCCTGTGAGATCCACTGTGGTTTGCATATTGGCAATCGGGTTGGTCATGTACAGGGCGGGGTACTGCTCGGGCTTGCGATCAGCACCAGCCTTGCCGCGGTCGGGCAAGGATGGCGCATCCTTGAGATCAACGCCAACTTCATTCGCCCAGGCACTGAGGGCACACTGAGAGCAAGCAGTCGCATCCTTCACCGGGGACGCAATCTGGCCCATGTCATCTGCGAGATTACGACCACCACGGGTCGTTTGGTGCTGCAAGCCCAATCGACCATGGTCAGGCATTAAATAAACCGCCTGCTGCCTATGCGCCAGCTGCAGGCGCTGGCATTGATGCAACACCTGCGCGCGACAGCGCCCGAACAGGGTATTCAGTCCAGTCGGATGCCCAATGACTTGATGACAGCGCCCCAGGTTTTCGAATGCGCCTCAATCAGATCGCCGAATGCCTTGGCGCTGATCATGCGAGCCTCGGCGCCCTCTGTCATAAACTTCTTCCTGATCTCTTCAGAAGCAAGGGCTTCATTGATGGCCGCGTTCAGTTTGTCTGTAATGGCGTCTGGTGTTCCTGCAGGGGCCAGCAAGCCGTACCAGGAATAGGCCAGCATGTCTGGCGTGCCCGCTTCTGCAAAAGTCGGAATGGATGGCGCCGCTTGCGAACGCTTTTCAGATGTCATTGCAATGGCCTTTAATCGGCCGGCCTGAATATGCGGCAGCGATGTAGTAATGGCATCGAAGAATAGATCGACATGCCCGGCCACCAGATCGGACATGGCTGGCGATGAGCCTTTATAGGGAACATC
Organism: Advenella sp.; assembly: GCA_050742695.1. Taxonomy (GTDB): domain Bacteria; phylum Pseudomonadota; class Gammaproteobacteria; order Burkholderiales; family Burkholderiaceae_B; genus Advenella. The sequence continues at coordinate 9,829 of JBOIGK010000687.1, forward strand.
CAGAATATCGGCACCTGTGGCTCCGCGTAGCATGGACAAGACCAGATGGGTCGAAGAGCCGTTGCCCAGCGTTGCCGCCGACAGTTTTCCCGGTTCTTTTTTGGTCAGCTCAATGAGTTCGCGCACATTGTTCGCCGGCACGGATGGATTGGCAACCAGCACAAATGGCGTCAGGCTGGCCAGCGCAACCGGCTTGAAGTCAGATACTTTATAGGGCAGCTTGCTAAACAGATGCGGATTGGTCGACAGCGTTGTGGTGACGGCCATCAATAGCGTATAGCCATCCGGCTTGGCTCTGGCAACGGTTTCTGCACCAATGATGGTCGAGGCGCCCGGTTTGTTTTCCACCACCACCGGCTGCGACAGCTTTTCAGAGAGCTTCTGCGATAACAGACGCGCCAGAATATCGGTAAATCCGCCGGGTGAATAGGGCACCACGATCTTGATCGGTTTATCGGGGTAGTGCTCTGCGGTTTGCGAATGTGCCGTAGCGGCAGTGAAGCCCAGTACAGACGCACCGATCAGGACGGTGCTTCGGAAAAAATTCATGCTTGGTCTCGCTCCAGTTGGAAACTTTGTCGTCAATTGCATTGCCATCTTTGTGGCAAAAGCTTTTTATACACTGACCGCTTTTGCGCGATAAGGGGCACACGCGCAGAACAATACTGCAGAATCAGGAGCAATGATCTGGGGTCAATTTTTATCACCTTTGTTATCAATCGGCTGCGGCAAAGTGATGGCAATAGTGATTCGCGCATCGATTTGCTGCCTGAACCACTATTGCTCGCCAAAGCTCGATTGTGTTTTGCGTGATTTGCGGCTAGTGCGTGCAACGCGTGCCGGATAAGATGATAACAGGCTGGCCCTGGCACGCCATGAGGCAGGTAATAGTCTGCAGGTTCAACGGGCTGCAGACCGGGACCGAGGCTGTCGTGGGCGCGCCATACCGGCAAAGCCCATGGCTGGCAGGTGCAGATCCGCTATACGCAGCAACGGGAGATCGGCACACATAATCAACATATACCAGACGGAGGATTTACGATGAACGATACGTGGTTGGGCATTGCAGGACGGGTCGTGGCGGTCACGGGCGCGAACGGTGGGATCGGGCGCGCTACGGTGCGTGCGCTGCTTGAAAATGGCGCGCATGTCGCCATGCTGGATCGTCAGGCATTATCGCCTGGTGAGGTGGCCGGGCTGCGTGCCAATGCCAAGGGAGAATGTCTGTCACTGGCCTGCGACGTTGCCAACGATGATCAGGTCGCTGCGACTGTACAAATCGTGAGCAGGCAACTGGGCAACTGTTTTGCGCTGGTCAATAATGCAGCGGTCTCCGTACAGGGGCACCTTGACGCGATTGATATTGCAGACTGGCAGCGCCAGATTGACGTTAATCTGACAGGCTATTTGCGATGTGCCCGTGCCTTTGGTCATTCAATGCAGGCCCAGGGCGAAGGCGCTATCGTTCATATTGCGTCCATCGCCGGTTCAAATCCTCAGCCGTTCAGTGGTGCATATAGCACAACCAAAGCGGCAATTCTGATGCTGTCCAGGCAACTGGCGGTTGAATGGGGGCCACAGGGGGTGCGCAGCAATGCGATCAGTCCCGGGCTGATTCGTACACCCCTGAGCGAGCCTTATTATGTTGATTCGCACGTGCGCGAGCAACGGGAAAATGCCGTGCCTCAACGTCGCATTGGCATGTCGGAGGATATCGCCAATGTGGCCGTCTTTCTTGTAAGCAATCGCTCAGCCTACGTCAATGGCGCAGAAATTGTGGTGGATGGAGGCTTTGCACAGTCGCTCATGAGCCATATTCCGCGACCTCGCCGCGCGTAAAACGGAATGTGTTTGCGACATGCGGCAGCCAAATACGTCAGTGCAAAATAAGTCAGCGGGTCTGTTGCTGCGCTGACGAACGCTACTGCTGGCCGCACAGATTTCATACGTCGGTGTCACAGCGAGCCTGCGCTGTGCTCAGTTTTTGAAACGGCAGGCCAGGCCTGCCTTCCGGTTCCCGGGGCCGATGCATGTGATCGAACGGGTGCTGTCAGGTAAAGACAATCAGCCTATTGCCGCTTCGTAGCGGCGTGCCACTTCGGGCCAGTTGACCACGTTGTAGAACGCAGCAATATATTCGGGCCGGCGGTTCTGGTACTTCAGATAGTAAGCATGCTCCCATACATCAAGGCCCAGTATCGGCGTGTTGCCGGTCATCAGCGGGCTGTCCTGGTTGGCAGTGCTTTCAACAACAAGATTCTTATCGGGCGTAACGCTCAGCCAAGCCCAGCCACTGCCGAAGCGGGAAAGGGCGGCTTTGGTGAAAGCTTCCTTGAATTTTTCCAGACCACCCAGATCCGCATCAATTGCTGCGGCAAGACTGCCACCGGGCTGGCCGCCGCCTTGTGCTGACATCACTTGCCAGAACAGGCTGTGATTGGCATGGCCACCGCCGTTATTGCGTACCGCCGCGCGTACAGATTCGGGAAGTTTATCAATATCGGCAATCAATTGTTCGACAGCCGGCTTGGGAAGGTTCGCGCCCTCCAGCGCCGCATTCAGATTGTTGATATACGTCTGGTGGTGCTTGGTGTAGTGGATTTCCATCGTCTGTGCATCGATATTGGGTTCGAGCGCATCGTAAGCGTAAGGTAAAGCGGGAAGGGTATAAGACATGAACTGCTCCTGATGTAATTCAGTGATAAAGAAATCGGCAAGCTGAGTCATCCGCTGGCGGTGCTGGTCGAACGCATGTGCTCAACCTGCAAAGGCGTGAATGCAAGAAAAAGCCCGTCAATGCATGGCTATGTCAATTGTGATACCAGCCGCGCCCTGGCTTGCCACCAGTTGCGCTTGCTTATCGTTCGGGTGCAGGCCCAGAAAACGGATAAGTTCGCCATAGGTGCGCCGGCTGTGATTTACGGCCGCCATTTGCCACGCTTGCGGCAATGCGTGATCATTCATCGCTGTGCACAGTTTCTCGTGTGCCAGGCACAAGTGCAGGCGTTGCAGCGCTATGCGGCCAAGACGCTCGTAAGTATCGGCCAGATTGTGATGGGTAATTACATAGACGGCAATGGCGGTATCGGCCTCATCAACCTGGCCAAAGAAATCCGTGGCGATAGTCAGGGCAAGATCATAGTGTCCGATCGCTTCCCTGTAGCTGCCGCTGCTGAACGCATCATTGCCATCTGTGGTGGCCTGACGCCAGCGAACAAGATAATCCTGGCCGTTCACCGCAGACGCTTCGGTCCTTATTTCATTCAGCATAAAACCTCCATGGCAATATTTTTATCGCTTATGCAAATAGTAATGATTTTTATTATATATATCAATCATGGCCATCCTGCGAGTAATGTGAATATTTCATTTTTCATTAAAATTTAATGACTTATGAAATAAATAGACAAATATCCAGCCCTTTCAATGGTTTGTGCCATCGAATATTAGCGATAAAAATATCATGAAAATAATTGGCAGTGGATATTTTTTACTTGACTATTAAGATCATAAAATATATCGTACGATATATTTACAAGGAAACGAAAATGAGAAAAGACAAGCAGGCAGGTCACCGCCTGCGCGAACACGGTCCGCATCGCCACGAGGCGAATTTTACCCGCGGCCGCAAATTTTCCTCCGATGATCTGCAGCTTATGTTGCTGGCCTTGCTCGAAAAACAGCCCAGTCACGGTTATGAACTGGTCAAGGAACTGGACAGCCGTTCCGGCGGATACTGGAAGCCCAGCCCTGGCATGGTGTATCCGGCGCTCACCTACATCCAGGAAATTGGTTATGCCTCGGTGTCGGTCAGTAGCAATAAAAAATCCTATGCGCTATTGCCCGAAGGTTTGGCATTCCTGAATGAACATCGCGATCAGGCAGAGGAGCTGCTGGCCATGCTGGTGCATCTGGCCAACAAAATGAAGTACATCCAGGGAGCGATGGCCGCTGACAGCGATGCCACCGGCAATGACGGCTGGCTTCCTGAGTTTCTGGCAGCGCGCCTCGCCCTGAAGCGGGCATTGCTACTTAAAAGCGCCGCAGATCCACAGGAGCAAAAACGTATTACCTCGATTCTGCAAGAGGCCATTGCGCAAATCAACCAGCCCTGTACACCGCCACGATAGGATAACGGGTGGACACCTCTGCGTCGCTGCGCCTGCCCTAAGGCGCGGGCCGTTAGATGTGTGCGCCTCTGAATGCGCCACCCAAACCTGTTTATTTGTTTATCGATGGCATTTTCAACAGATTTAAAATATGAGTACCCTGACAATGATGCAAACCCCGATTTCCACCGAACACACGCCCCAGCGCGTGCGCCACCCGCTCAAGGCCCGCCTGTTGCAAGTGAGGCAGGTCACCCGCCTGACGCCGCGCATGGTGCGTGTCACGTTTCATGGTCCCGATCTTGACGATTTTATTTCCGCCTCGTTTGACGATCACATGAAACTGTTTTTCCCGGCCGATGGCCAGCCTGTCGTTCCGACAAACACCGAAGCCGGGCCGCAGTTTCCTGAAGGGGCAGCGCGTCCGCCGGCGCGCGATTATACCCCCCGACGCTACCGTCCCGCAGATAACGAACTGGATATTGATTTTGTCCTGCACGGTGATGGACCCGCTTCAACCTGGGTGGCAGGCGCGAGCACGGGTGATCAACTGGTTGTTGCCGGCCCTCGCGGCTCATTTGTCATGACACCAGACTTCGACTGGCAATTGATGATCGGCGACGAAACAGCCTTGCCGGCTATCGGTCGGCGTCTTGAAGAATTACCCAAAGGCGCCAAAGTCCACGTGATTGCACTGGTGGAAAACGCCGCCGAAGAACAGCGCTTTCATACGCAGGCCGATGTGCAGATCACCTGGCTGCACCGACAGCAGCAGCCTGAGCAAACGCTGGCTGACGCGGTACGCGCCTTTGCGCTGCCGG
>JBOIGK010000688.1:0-2475 GCA_050742695.1 Advenella sp.
CCTGCGGTCATCAAGCGGATTCGCAAGCTGATTCATTACGAACTGGTCTGTCTGGTGCTGATTGTGCTGGCTGCCGCCATGATGGCGCGTGGCGTAGGCTACTGGGGCTAGGGGAACAAACCGTGTCAGATACAGTGCCGCGCGTGATGTCGCTCTTTGTGTACGGGACGCTCAAAACAGGTTGTTGTAATCACGAACGTCATTGCTCCATGGCCGTACAGACGGAACAAGCCTGGTTATGGGGCCGGATTTATCATCTTGATCGGGATGAGGGCTACCCCATGGTGCAAATCTGCCAGCAAGCTATTTTGGCGCGCGGCACCGACCAGCCCGGGATAGATGCGTTGCTCGAGTGCGCGCCAGGTTCAACGGCCAGGCCCGATGGCGACTGGGATCTGATTGAAGGCCAATTGATGCGGTTCGATCGTCCGGAACGCGACGTGCCGCTGATTGATCTGCTGGAAGAGTTTCGCGCCGATGGGCAGGGGTTGTATGCGCGGGTGCTGACCACTGTGAACACCGCTGTCGGCCCACAAACGGCATGGACGTATATCAGGGAGCGCGAACACGATGGTCGCCGCCTGCATCCGGATGCGACCGGGACGGTGTGCTGGCGCCCGGCAGATCTTATTTCCTGAAGACGGCGTAGCTCCAGGAAATGTCGTTGCGACCCAGCGTATCGTTTTTATAGCTTTTCTGATAAAGCAACTGCAATCCACAAGTGTGTGCAAGTGCGATCGTTTCTTTGTCCGGGATGTCGAACATGTGGCGCTCTGGCGGGACGGGGCCATGGCGCAGGGACATCGACATAATGCCATTGCGCCCCAGCAGCGCGGCGCAATGCTGCATGGCAGGCAGCCGCTCCTGTTCCTGCAGGTGCATCCACACTGCGGTCAGCAGTATCAGGTCATATTGCTTCCCGCTGGCGCGTACCAGGGCCAGATCCGGCAGGCTGTCGGCGATCCAGTTGATGCCGGCATCGGCATGATGCAGGTTGCCCTGTTCCCGCATGGCAGCGGTGGGCTCGACGGCATCAACCTGGTAGCCCAGCGCCGCCAGTGCAGCTGCGTCCCGTCCGGTACCTGCGCCGATATCCAGCACTTTTGCCGGTGCCCCGGGGTAAAAGCCACGCACCGGGTTATGCACTTTTTCGAAGGTGACGCTTTCGTAGTCAGCGGCAAACCGTTGTGCTTTTTCTGCATAGCCCTTGCTGCCTGCGATTTCGACCATGTTCGTATGTCCATTCATGTATTGTGGATTAAGACAAGTGTATCGGATTGGGAAATTAAAATAGGGTTTTGTTTCATTCGCCCATATTTTTGCTCCGCACTTCTTTTGCAGCAATTTCTTTATTCCGGCCCGGAATTCTTTATACTTGTGCTGCTCTACATATTAAATTCTGCATATTTCAAATAGGTTATTGCGTGAATAACTCTCACAACAATAGTGGTGGTGACGATATCGTCGTTTCCATCCAAGGGGTGGGTAAAACCTACAAAAGCGGTTTTACGGCCCTCAAAGGTGTCAATCTGGATATCCGCCGTGGTGAAATTCTGGCCCTGCTGGGCCCTAATGGCGCAGGAAAAACAACCCTGATCGGTATCGTAACCGGTCTGGTTAACGCGTCCGAAGGTACGATTCTGGTTGACGGCGACGACGTGCAACGGGATTATCGACGCGTGCGTCCCAAAATTGGCCTGGTTCCGCAGGAGCTTTTTACCGACTCGTTCGAGACGGTATGGGACACCGTTACATTCAGTCGCGGCTTGTTCGGCAAACCGGCGAACCCGGCGCATATAGAGCGGGTGCTTAAGGCGTTGTCCCTGTGGAATAAGAAGGATAGCAAGATCCTGAGCCTGTCCGGCGGTATGAAGCGTCGCGTGCTGATCGCCAAGGCGTTGTCGCATGAGCCCTCGATTTTGTTTCTGGATGAACCGACTGCCGGCGTGGATGTAGAGCTGCGTCACGATATGTGGAACCTGGTGCGCAAGTTGCGCGAGCAGGGTGTGACCGTGATCCTGACCACGCACTATATTGAAGAAGCTGAAGATATGGCCGACCGGATTGCCGTCATCAATAACGGTGAGATCATCCTGGTGCAGGACAAGGAACAGCTGATGGGGCAACTGGGCAAGAAAGAGCTGCATCTGCAACTGACGCAGCCGCTGGATGCGCTGCCACCGGCCATGTCTGCCCATCCGCTGGTCTTGTCTGCAGACGGGCGCACGCTGGTGTACACCTATAACAAGGAATCGGAAGACAATACGGGTAAAAGCCTGTCCGAAATGTTGCGCCAGCTGGGCGACTTCGGCATTGAGCTCAAGGACCTACAATCGCGAGAAAGCTCACTGGAAGATATTTTCGTGAGCCTGGTAAGGAAAGATTCATGAATCTGTACGGCGTAAAAGCAATTTACAAGTTTGAGATGGCGCGGGCGTTTCGCACGCTCATGCAAAGCATCGCATCGCCGGTGCT
>JBOIGK010000689.1:0-3931 GCA_050742695.1 Advenella sp.
CAGAATTGTCAGGCAACCGGGCTTTTACCGACATATTGCTTGCGGACCCCGTGGGCCCTTTGCCTGCGGGCATCTGCAGACGTACTGGCAACAGGTCATTGCGGCAGTGAACGCCCAGTGCGCGCGGCACAGGTAAAATAGCGGCCCCTGAACACACCAACTGTGACGCATGCGTGACAATGTGTACCGTTACGCTCTCACGCCCAGACGTTGATAAGGGCGGCGCCATCGCTGATCAAAAATGCCTTCAGGCCCAGGGCTGCGGGCGCCAGCTTTTTGGTACGCAGATGCGCGACGCGCCACTGCCGCAAAATAGGCGTACCCTGGATGTCCAGCAAAGCCAGGTGCCCTGCGGCAAGCTCATGCCGTACCGTACGCAATGACAGAAAGGTCAGCCCCATGCCCGCCATCACCGCTTGCTTGATGGATTCGTTGCTGGGCATCTCCATCACAATACGCGGGCTGATGTTGTTTTGCGCAAAAATACTTTCCATGGTCGCCCGTGTTCCCGAGCCGGCTTCTCTCACCACAAAATCGATATCATTGAAAATGGACAGCGGCGCCTGACGACGTCGTGACAGCGGATGCTCCGGCGCGCTCACGAACCCGAGCGGATTGGTGGCAAAGGCCTCGGACAAACAATCAAGCCTTTCGGGCACCCTGCCGGTTATGGCCAGATCCAGTTCATTGCGCTCAAGCATATTGAAAATCTGGTCTCGATTCTGAATCTGCAGGGCAATTTCGATGCCAGGGAAGCGCTTGCGAAAATGCACCAGTAGCATGGGAACAAAATATTTTGCGGTACCCACGATACCCAGGTTGATGCGCCCGCGCTGCAGCCCTTTTAACCCTTCGACCACATCGTCAAGCTGACTGAGCTGCGACGTAGCCGCAATGGCGTATTGCTCAACCTCGCGCCCGGCTGCGGTCAGCCGGATCTGCCTGCCATTGGCTTCGACCAGCGCGATGCCCAGAGCATCTTCCAGCTGTCGCAGTTGCGTCGAGACAGCCGGTTGCGTCACATGCAGCTTTTCTGCCGCCTTGGATACAGACTCGGCACGAGCCACTTCCAGAAAGGTATCCAGCTGTCTCAGTGTGTAACGTCGCATAGTGATCTATAAGCCTGTGCTTATGGTTTCCTCGATATTTATTATTAGACCTCAAGCACAGCCATTTGTATAGTTTGTTCATACCGGTCAGACGCAGCATCCTGCCGGCTTGATCATGCAAGGCACTCAGGAGATAGACAATGAACGATATCAGCAACGTCCAGATCAGGGATCAAAAAAAACGCTATGCAGCCGGTGTACTCAAATATGCCCAAATGGGATATTGGGATGGCGACTACGAACCTGCGGACACCGATATACTCGCGGTGTTTCGCATCACACCGCAGGACGGCGTTGACCCCATCGAAGCGGCTGCCGCCGTTGCCGGAGAATCATCAACAGCAACCTGGACTGTAGTGTGGACCGACAGGCTGACCGCTTGCGACAAGTACCGCGCCAAAGCATACAGGGTCGATCCGGTGCCCAATAACGAAGGGCAATATTTCTGCTATATCGCCTACGACCTTTCTCTGTTTGAAGAAGGCTCCATCACAAACGTGACTGCATCCATCATCGGCAACGTGTTCAGCTTCAAACCGCTTAAAGCTGCCCGGCTGGAAGATATGCGTTTTCCCGCCGCCTATGTGAAAACCTTCGCCGGCCCGCCAACAGGCATTATTGTTGAGCGCGAACGCCTGGATAAATTCGGTCGCCCGTTGCTGGGCGCCACCACCAAACCCAAGCTGGGCCTGTCCGGACGCAATTATGGTCGCGTGGTGTACGAAGGGCTCAAGGGTGGTCTGGATTTCATGAAGGATGATGAAAACATCAACTCGCAACCCTTCATGCATTGGCGCGACCGCTTTCTGTTTGTGATGGATGCCGTCAACAAGGCGTCGGCTGCGACCGGTGAAGTCAAGGGCAGCTATCTGAACATTACGGCCGGCACCATGGAAGAGATGTACCGCCGCGCAGAGTTTGCCAAAGAACTGGGGTCGGTCATTGTGATGGTAGATCTGGTAGTCGGCTGGACCGCGATCCAGTCCATATCACACTGGTGTCGTCAGAACGACATGATTTTGCATATGCATCGCGCCGGTCACGGTACCTACACCCGGCAGAAAAACCACGGCGTATCTTTCCGGGTCATTGCCAAGTGGCTGCGCCTGGCCGGCGTTGATCACCTTCATGCAGGAACAGCGGTCGGCAAACTGGAAGGCGACCCGATGACCGTGCAGGGCTACTACAACGTCTGTCGCGATGCCTATACGCAGACCGATCTGCCGCGCGGCATTTTCTTCGATCAGGACTGGGTGGCCTTGCGCAAGGTACTGCCGGTGGCCTCCGGCGGCATTCACGCCGGGCAAATGCACCAGCTTCTGGACCTGTTCGGTGACGACGCAATCCTGCAGTTTGGCGGCGGCACCATCGGTCACCCCGATGGGATCCAGGCAGGTGCGGTGGCCAATCGTGTCGCACTCGAATCAATGGTTTTGGCGCGCAACGAGGGGCGCAACATTGCAGAGGAAGGTCCGCAAATTCTCAAGGATGCAGCAAAGCACTGCAGTCCCTTGCGTGCGGCGCTGGACACCTGGGGTGAAGTGACCTTTAACTATCAATCCACCGACACGTCCGACTATACCGCCCTGCCGTCTGTTGCCTGATATTACATATGCAATAGACACACAGGCTGGCCAAAAGCACAGCACTTCACCACAAGAGAGAACATCATGCGAATTACACAAGGCACCTTCTCGTTTCTTCCTGATCTGACCAACGAACAGATCACCAAACAGTTGCAATATTGCCTGGATAACGGCTGGGCGGTCGGCATTGAATACACCGATGATCCGCATCCGCGCAATACTTTCTGGGAGATGTTCGGCAACCCCATGTTCGATCTGCGTGATGCCGCCGGCATATTGCAGGAGATCGAGCAGGCACGTAATACCTTCCCGAATCACTATATCCGGGTCACAGCGTTCGATTCCACTCATACCGTGGAGTCCGTGGTCATGTCATTCATCGTCAACCGTCCCGCTCATGAACCGGGCTTTCGTCTGGTGCGCCAGGAAATCGACGGACGACGCATGCGCTACACGATCGAGAGCTATGCCGTGGCTGCTGCTGCCGAAGGTAGCCGCTACTGATGCATTGATCCGGCCTGCCGGGGCCCGCATTGCCCCGGCGTTACACCCACGCTAAAGGAGAAGATCATGGCGCAAACCACACTGAACGCTGCGACACAGGAAACAGTACAGGCAGCGCGCAACAGCACGGCGTCAGAAGATCGCCAGGCGATTGCCGCCACCTTGCAGCAGCTCGATCGCGAACTGGTGGGTTTGGCGCCGGTCAAGCAACGTATTCAGGATATCGCCGCACTGCTTCTGGTTGACAAGCTGCGCGCCGAACGCGGACTGCGCACCAGTGCACCCAGCTTGCATATGAGCTTCACCGGCAATCCGGGTACGGGTAAAACCACAGTTGCAATGCGTATGGCGCAAATACTGCATCAGCTGGGCTACCTGCGGCGCGGCCATCTTGTGGCGGTGACACGCGACGATCTGGTCGGGCAATACATCGGGCATACGGCGCCGAAAACCAAGGAAGTACTGAAAAAAGCCATGGGCGGGGTACTGTTCATTGATGAGGCCTATTACCTTTACCGACCCGAAAACGAACGTGATTATGGCCAGGAATCCATTGAAATCCTGTTGCAGGTCATGGAGAACAATCGTGACGATCTTGTCGTCATATTTGCTGGCTACAAGGACAGGATGGATCATTTTTTCTCTTCCAACCCGGGCATGTCCTCGCGCGTTGCCCACCATATCGATTTTCCTGACTACGCACCCGAAGAACTGGAAAAAATTGCAGACATC
>JBOIGK010000690.1:0-4041 GCA_050742695.1 Advenella sp.
CATCTGGATGCCTCGTTCTATCCTGAAAAACTCGTTACCCATATGGAAGTGTCCAATTTGTCTACGGTGGCAGGTCTGGTGGCCAACAATATGGGCATTTCAATTGTGCCAGGGCTGTCGCTGTTTCTTTACACCAAGCCGGACATTGCCATTATTCCGCTGGAACTGGAAGTACCGAACCGCATGATTTGCCTTGTACAGGCGCGCGATCGGGTGCAATCGGTGGCGGCGCAGGCGCTGATCACGCATTTGAAAGAGACGATCAGAGCCTAGGACTTTCCCTAGGGGAGCGCCAAGACATGATGTCTTTGCACTAGTTTGGGGCGTCAGGTTTGCCGCGAGCTGCTGATTGTGCCAGTAGGTTAACCTTTTGAAATGTCGGGAAATATAGTCCTCATGCTGCATGCAAACGACGCATAGCGGCATGTATATTCCTTTTGGGAATAATCAATTACGCATTAAATTCCCTTTAAGAAAAAAGACGGACTGGGCATGATGCTGTCATCAAGGAGTAAACAAGATGACACAGCAAGACCTTTCGATCCAGATCAATCCGTCCAGCCCTGTACTTGAACCGGGCATTGCCGCTGCTCTGCAGCAAATAGTCACCCCGCACCTGAGTGATAATCTTCATCGGCAGGTAGGCGTTGTCGGACTCACGCGCTACAACCGGACAGGAAAACTGGTTGGGACCGCCGTTACCGTACAAACGCGTGCAGGCGACAACCTGTATATTTACAAGGCGATGACCATGCTTGAACCCGGTCACGTACTGGTCATAGACGCAGCCGGCGATGTGAGCAATGCCTGCATTGGCGAGATCATGAAGAAATATCTGCAGCAACGTGGATGCGCCGGCATTATTGTCAATGGCGCCATTCGCGATGTGGCCGCTTTTGAGCACGACAGCTTTCCGTGCTATGCCCGGGGCAATGTGCACCGCGGACCATACAAAGAAGGTCCGGGCCAGATCAATGTGCCGGTCAGTATCGGCGGGCAGGTGATTGCGCCGGGAGATGTGGTTGTTGCCGACGAAGATGGTATTGTCTGTTTTCCTGTCGGGCAGGCCGAGGCATTGATCACTGCTGCCAGGGCACATGCGGAAAAAGAAGAAAAAATCATGAATGAGATTGCGTCAGGCGCTAAAGAACAAAGCTGGCTGCATCCGGTGCTTGCGGCCAAAGGACTGTCCTGAGATGACTACAGTGATGACAAGCCCGAACCAGTTGCTGGCACAGCGGATGCAGCGCATCAAGGCCTCGCCAAGCATGGCGGCAAAAAAGAAAGTAGACACGCTCAGGGCTGCCGGCAAACAGATTGTTGACTTTACGATCGGTGAGCCCGATCTGGCGACGCCGGAACATATCGCAACCGCCGCCGTGCAGGCGATCCGGCACGGCGCGACCAAATACACGGCATCTGCCGGTGTGCCTGAATTGCTGCAGGCAGTTGCAAAAAAATTCGAACGCGAAAACGGCCTTCACTACGCGACAGATCAGCTCATTGTGGGTACCGGCGCCAAGCAGTTGATCTATACGGCGCTGGCCGCGACATTGAACGACGGCGACGAGGTCATCATTCCGACGCCATTCTGGGTATCTTACCCCGACATGGTCACGCTCAATGGTGGTACGCCGGTTATGCTGGCAAGCACTGCCGAATCGGGATTCAAAATTTCGGCAGCAGAACTGGAACGGGCCATTACCGACAAAACCAAGTGGCTGTTGTTAAATAGTCCGAATAATCCGTCAGGGTCCATGTATACGGCAGCGCAGTTTCGCGAAATTGCGGCAGTGCTGGAGCGGCATCCGCAAGTGTATCTGATGATAGACGAGATCTACGAACACTTCAGCTACGACGATGTGTATGTATCACTGGCTACCTACAGCGAAACGCTCAGAGCCCGCACATTAGTGGTCAATGGTGTTTCCAAGGCGTATGCCATGACCGGCTGGCGTATCGGTTATGCAGCAGGCCCTGCGGTTCTGATCAAGGCGATGACGACCCTGATATCGCAGACGACCTCTTGCGCCAGTGAACCCAGCCAGCGCGCTGCAGTGGCGGCGCTGACGCAGGACCAGGCTTGCGTGCGAGAGGCCAGCCGCATTTTTCGTGAACGCCGTGATGTGATTGTGCCTTTGCTCAATGCGATCGAGGGCATAACTTGCGCGGTGCCGCAAGGTGCATTCTATGTATTTCCGAGTGTCAAGGGGCTGCTGGGCAAACGCACGCCCGAGGGCAAGATCCTTGCTACGGATCTGGATGTTGTGCTTTACCTGCTGGACCATGCCGGCGTAGCGGTGCTCGATGGCACAGCCTATGGTACGCCGGGTTTTATAAGAATCAGCTTTGCTACCGATTTGGATATCATCAGGAAAGGGTGTGAAAAAATTGCATCTGCTTGCAGACAACTTGTCTAACAATGAAATTTGCCAGGAAAATCATCATGAAATTGAAAACCCTATTGACCATTTTGCCATTTGTCATGGCATGCGCCAATGTTGCGCAGGCCGACGCGCTGGACGCCATCAAGGAGCGCGGCACGCTCGTATGCGGCACGCTTGGCACTTCTGAACCATTCAGTTTCCAGGATCAAAAAACGCGCCAGGTGGTTGGCTATGAAGTGGATTTGTGCAAGCAAATCGCTGACAGTATAGGCGTCAAGCTCGAGGTCAAAATGATTTCGGTGGCCGCACGCATTCCCGAACTGGCGGCAGGTCGTGTGGACGTGGTAGCGGCTAACCTGGGCTGGTCTGTGGATCGGGCCAAGCAAATTGATTACAGTTATGCCGATTATGTCAGCCCGCAGAAGATTCTGATCCGCCAGGCTGATGCCGATAAACTGAAGAAAACCGCAGATCTGGCGGGCAAGCGCGTGAGCGCTGTAAGTGGTTCATCTTCCGAGGCAGGCGCAAAACGCCTGATCCCCGATGTCACGACGGTCACGTTCAAAGATCCACCTACGGCATTTGTCGCACTTCAGCAGAAAAAAGTGGATGGTTTCGTCGGGGCCGAGCTGATGCTTTTGAAGTTTGAACAAGGTGCGCAGAAGACACCGGTCAAACTGACCATGATAGAAGATCCGCTATTTACAGAACCGTGGGGCCTTGGCGTCAAAAAAGGGGAACAGGCCCTGCTTAACAAGATTAATGAAACGATGGCCGGTCTTGAGCAATCCGGGAAAGCCCAGCAGATATTCGATCGCTGGTTCGGCCCCCAGACCCAGTTTCATACCAAGCGGGTATTCAAGATGGAAGAGATCAAAGGCTAGGGCGCAGGTAGCCGGTATATGAACTACACATTGGATTTCGCTTCGTTGCTTGACGGCCAGTATCCGTGGCTTGTGCTCCAGGGCGTACTGACGACGTTGAAAATGACCCTGCTGGCCTGGCTGATTGCGTTTGGTCTTGGCAGTGTCCTGACCGTCGTGCGTACGCTCAATATCCGGGTGATCAATTACCTGATTGCCTTGTATGTTGCCTTTCACCGTAATGTGCCCATGCTGGTTCATATCCTGTTCTGGTACTTTGGCGTGGCCTCGATTGTGCCCGAGGCGATCAACGATGCAATCAATGTAATAGGCGGCGAGTTCTTCTATTCGACGATTGCCATCGGCCTGGTCACGGCTGCCTATGTGACCGAAGATTTGCGCAGTGCGATCCGCTCGATACCGACAGGGCAGATGGAAGCGGCCAGAACCCTGGGTTTGAATTATCTGCAATCGATGCGCAAAGTGATTTTGCCGCAGGCATTTGTTGTATCCATTCCCACGCTTACCAACCAGACTCTGTTGCTGTTCAAAAATACCAGTCTTGCGATGGCAATAGGCCTGATCGAGCTGACGGGCGCCGGTCGTGAGATCGAGTCGGCAACATTCAAGACGTTTGAAATTTATTTAATAGTAACTGTGATCTATCTGATTATTTCGCTATGCCTGATGTTTGTTGGTGCGACTCTGTCCAGAAAGGCCGCCTTCAGTGAAAAACGGTCTTAGGAAACAGCATGTTTGAAATACTTTCCGATAACTGGTTGTTGCTGCTG
>JBOIGK010000691.1:0-2375 GCA_050742695.1 Advenella sp.
GTTTCAAGGGATCGAGCTGGTATAGCATGGCCGTACCGGCCGATACCCCCAGGGAAGTGGTCGACACCTTGTACGCCGCACTGAAAAAAGTCTCGGAAAATCCTGACACGATCAGTATGTACGAAAAGCAGGGCGTTGAACCGTTCCTGATGGATAGCAGGACGGCTAACGATTTCGTCGTTCAGGACCGTGAAAGAATAGAAAAGCTGCTGAAGGCGGCCAATATTACCAGCAAATAAGGATACGACAAATGTCATATGAAACGATTGAACTGACGGTAGAGGAAAATGGCGTGGCCACTGTACTGTTGAATCGTCCGCAAAGCAGAAATGCGCTGAATGTGAGAATGTGTTCAGAACTGGTCAGCGTCACCGAGCAGATCGAGCAGGATGAACGCATTCGCGTGGTGGTTTTTCGTGGCGCGGGTCCGGCGTTTTGCGCGGGCGCAGATCTGAAAGAGCGCAAGGATATGACATTGTCCGATATGACGGCCAGACGGGTAACCGGCTTTGCCGCCTATGACGCGATTGAAAAACTGTCGCGTCCTGCCATTGCGCTGGTGCACGGTCCGGCTTTCGGCTCCGGTTGCGAAATTATCGCCGCGTGCGACTTTGCCTGGGCAACGCCCGAGGCTACCTTCCGCTACCCGGAAGTAAGCTGGGGTACGGTGGGCGCTACCCAGCGCATCAGCCGGATTGCCGGAATTCGCATTGCCAAGGAACTGCTCTTTAGTGGTCGTGTTTTCGATGCGCAGCAAGCGCGCGAGTATGGCCTGATCAACCGGATTGTCCCGCAAGATACGATCGCAGAACAGCTGCTGCAAATGGCTGGGGATATTGCAAATGCAAAACCGCTGACCGTCAAGCTGACCAAGCATTGCATCAATGCCGGCGTTGAGACGACCCGCGAGGGCGCCATGGCGATTGAACTGCTGGCAATTGAGAAGAATCTGCGCAATAGCGACTGGAAGTCCGCCATATCCACATTCGGCAGCGTAAAAGGAGAGTGATCATGTTGCCCAGAGGCAGGATTTTGAGCGAAGTGCTGGCCCAGACCGTGGCTGCATATCCCGACAATGATGCTTTTATCGATAATGCATCGCGCGAGACCTGGCGGACTTTGTCGGCAAAGGTAGACCGTACGGCAGCTGCCTTGTGGCAACGGGGTGTTCGCAAAGGTGATCACGTTGCGGTGATGCTGGGAAATAGTGCGCAATGGCTGCAGACATTTTTTGCATGCGCCCGGATCGGCGCGGTAACCGTACCCGTCAATACGCGCTTCAAGAAGGAAGAACTTGCCTTTTGCCTGAAGCAGGCTGATGTCAAGGCCATTGTGTTGGCGGAAAAGTTCCTGGGCATTGACTTTTCGGCATTGCTGGGCCAGGTGGAGCCGGCCCTGGCTGTGAGTTTGCCCGGAGAGGTATTGCCGAAACTGACTCAGGCGCTCATGTTTGATACTGCATCGGTGCCGGCCGGGGCGATTGACTTTGACCGGTTGATTGCCAGTGTAAACGATGAAGACATCAATACCTGCTACACGCAATGCGGCAGCATCAATCCGGATGATATCCTACTGATCCAATATACCTCTGGCACGACGTCGTTCCCAAAAGGCGTCATGCTCAGCCATGACAATATGCTCTCGGATGCCTATGCGGTGTCGCTGCGCATGGGCATTACGCCAGAGGATCGTTATTTCAGCATCCGGCCTTTTTTCCATGTGGCCGGGTCCACCTTATCGATACTGGTGTCCCTGTCTACCGGATGTTGCCTTCTGACCTTGCCCAAATTTGATGTATCGCTTGCGCTGGCCATGCTGCAGCGGGAGAAATGCACCCTGACTTCAGGCAATGACACGATTTTTCTTATGCTCATGGCGCATCCGGATTTTGATGCATCGACATTGCATTTGCGCGGCGGGTGGGCCGCTGCGGGCCCCGAGGTCATGCAGAAAATCCACGACCAGATGAAAGTGCCCAACCTGTGCAATGCCTATGGACTATCAGAAGCCTCTCCCAATGTGGTGATGTCCAGCTGGGACGACCCACTGCCATTGCGCACAGAAGGCTGGGCATTGCCCCACACCGGCGTGCAGGTACGTATTATGGATACCAACACAGACGAAATATTGCCTGCGGGTGAGGCTGGCGAGATTCAAGTAAAGGGGTGGAGTGTCATGCGAGGATACTACAACATGCCCGAGGTCACAGCCCGAACTTTTACCGAGGATGGCTGGCTCAAGACAGGCGATCTTGGCAAAATGGATGAGGCAGGGCGCCTGAAGATGGTTGGCCGGTTAAAAGACATCTTTCGTGTCGGCGGCGAGAACGTTGCTCCCACGGAGGTCGAGGGATTTATTCTGATGCATGAGGCCAT
>JBOIGK010000692.1:0-6554 GCA_050742695.1 Advenella sp.
GTACGAATACCGCCGGACAGTTTCTTAATGACTTTGGTCTGCGCAGCACCACCCACCCGTGACACGGAAATACCGGCGTTGATCGCTGGGCGCACACCGGCGTTGAACAGATCGGTCTCAAGAAAGATCTGACCATCGGTAATGGAAATCACGTTGGTCGGAACGAACGCAGAAACGTCACCGGCCTGGGTTTCAATGATGGGCAACGCAGTCAGAGAACCGGTTTTACCTTTCACTTCACCATTAGTGAATTTTTCTACGTAATTTGTGTTATCACGAGCTGCGCGCTCAAGCATACGGGAGTGCAGATTGAACACGTCACCAGGATAGGCTTCACGACCAGGCGGGCGACGCAGCAACAGGGAAACCTGACGGTATGCCCAGGCTTGTTTGGTCAGATCATCATAAACGATCAGCGCATCTTCACCGCGGTCACGGAAATATTCACCCATGGTGCAACCGGCATACGCTGACAGATACTGCATGGCAGCAGAATCAGATGCAGTCGCTGCAACCACGATTGTGTATTCCAGCGCACCCAGCTCTTCGAGCTTGCGCACAACGTTATTCACGGTAGACGCTTTCTGACCAATAGCAACGTAGACGCAGGTTACGTTCTTGCCTTTCTGGCTGATGATCGCATCGATGGCAACAGCGGTTTTACCTGTCTGGCGGTCACCAATAATCAGTTCGCGCTGACCACGGCCGATAGGCACCATGGAGTCGATTGATTTAATACCGGTTTGCAGAGGCTGGGAAACAGACTGGCGCTCAATAACGCCGGGAGCCACTTTCTCGATAATGTCCGTTGCTTTCGCGTTGATCGGACCTTTACCGTCGATGGGCTGACCCAGTGCGTTCACCACGCGGCCGCGCAATTCGGGGCCAACGGGTACTTCGAGAATACGACCGGTTGTTTTGACTTGGTCACCTTCGGATACGCCGGTGTAATCACCCAGAATAACGGCACCCACGGAATCACGCTCGAGGTTCAGAGCAAGACCGTAGACGTTATTGGGAAACTCCAGCATTTCGCCTTGCATCACATCGGAAAGACCGTGGACACGTGTGATACCGTCGGTTACGGAAACAACCGTACCTTGCGTACGAACATCGGCAGAAGCGCCCAGGCCTTCAATACGGCTTTTGAGCAGTTCGCTGATTTCTGACGGATTGAGTTGCATGTTCAGACTCCTGAAATCCTGTTATGTATGGCGCTTAGTGAGCCGCCAGTGTGTCGCGCAGGCGGCTCAACTGAGCCTGCACGGAAGTATCTAATACCTGATCACCTACTGTTACGCGAACGCCACCGATAAGCGATGGATCAACGGTAACAACCGGTTTCAGTTTAACGCCGAATCTTTTCTCCAGCCCGGCAATCAGTTCCTGCACCTGGGCTTCGGACATCTCGAAAGCACTGGTGATATCTGCCTGTGCAGTTCCATCATTGCGGTTTCTGAGCGCCTCGAACTGCTCGGCGATTTGTGGCAGGAGCAAAAGACGATCGTTTTCGATGAGCAGGTCGACGAAATTGCGCATTGGCTGCGACAAGGTCGTTTTGAGCAGGCCCAGAAAAACGTCTTCTTTTGTTTTTCGTTCCAGTTGCGGATCTGACATCGCTTCACGCACATCTTTCAGGCTTGAAAGCTGCGCGAGCTCATTGACGGCATCCGACCATGCAGCAAGACCTGCCGGATCATTTTTCGCAGAGGCAAAAAGCGCCTCGGCGTACGGACGGGCAACGGTTGATAGTTCTGCCATGGTATTTCCGAATTAAAGCTGTGCCTTGAGTTGGTTCAGCAACTCGGCATGCGTCTGAGGATTGACTTCGCGCTTGAGAATCTGCTCTGCGCCTTTGACGGCAAGGGCAGCTACTTCATCACGCAGGCTGTCCCGTACACGCTGCACTTCACGCTCGGCATCCTGTTGGGCCTGAGCGATGATGCGTGAACGTTCAGTTTCGGCTTCTCCGCGGGCAGCATCAACAATCGATGCAGCATGTTTTTCAGCGTCCTGCAAGCGAGCATGTGTTTGCTGCTTGGCATCGGCTTCGATCAGACTGATACGAGCCTGGGACTGAGCGAGATCCGCTTTGCCTTTGTCGGCTGCAGCCAGACCATCGGCAATCTTCTGACGACGTTCTTCAATGGCCTTGATCAGCGGGGGCCACACGAATTTCATCGTGAACCACGCCAGCACAAAAAAAACGAGCGTCTGGAAAAAGAGCGTCGCGTTTAAATTCACGGTCGTTTCCCTTCAATAATGGGCGGTTTCGCCTGGGCGAAATCCTGAAATTTACTTGAACTTTTGTCATTGGCGAACCCTGAATATCAGGGTTCGCTATTCCATCTTGTTCACCACCATCCGAAGATGGCCTTACGTCTTGTTATCAGGCACCAAACGGGCTTGCGAACGCGAACAGCATGGCGATACCAACACCGATCAGGAACGCAGCGTCGATAAGACCAGCCAACAAGAACATTTTAGTTTGCAAAACGTTCATCAGTTCTGGCTGACGAGCGGATGCTTCGAGGTATTTACCGCCCATGATACCGATACCGATACATGCGCCGATAGCGCCCAGGCCGATGATGAAAGCGCAAGCAAGAGCAACGAAAGCTGCTGTGGTCATGACAACTCCTTGTGGTTATGAACCTAAAACAATTTAAAGATGGAAAATTACTGCTTAAAATTTGGCAGACCGGTTATTGATTTCCAATCTGCCGACTACGGCATAACAGAATCTGCTATGACGAAACCTTAGTGGCTCTCATGCGCCTGACCAAGATATACCAGGGTCAGCATCATGAAAATAAAGGCCTGGAGCAGAATGATCATGATATGGAAAATAGCCCATATTGATCCGGCCAGTACCTGGCCGATGCCAAGCCCGATATTCATTGCGGAAAAACCAGTCCATGCGCCACCCAACAAGGCAATCAGCATGAACAACAGTTCACCGGCGAACATATTACCGAACAGCCGCATACCGAGAGAAACGGTTTTGGCAGCGTATTCGATGATATTGAGCAACAAATTGAAAGGCGACAACAGGACAGCGGCAAAGCCATGCGCGTGAAACGGCGCAGTGAACAGGTCTTTCACGAAACCGCCGGCGCTCTTGATTTTGATACCGTAGTAAAAAGACAGCAGCAGCACAGCCAGAGACATTCCCATGGGAACATTCAGGTCGGCAGTAGGAAGAATACGATGATAATACAGGGGACCATGCGCATTATGGTCACCGGTCAGGCCCAGCCAGCCGAAAATGGCCCCAGGCAAATCAACCGGAATGAGGTCAAGCGTGTTCATCAGCGTGACCCACAAAAACACGGTCAACGCCAATGGCGCGATGTACTTGCGTGATACTTCGTTATGAACAATGCTTTTGGCCTGGTCGTTGACCATATCAACAACCATTTCGACGCCGGCCTGAAAACGACCAGGTACGCCATTGGTCGCACGGCGGGCTGCCAGCCATAGCAGGAATACGACCACCAGACCCGTAGCCAGAGACCAGAACACGGAGTCGTAATTGATGACACTCATATCCAGAATACTGCTTTGAGGATGACCCGTATTGTTCAGGTGTGCCAGGTGATGCTGGACATAAGCTGACTGAGGCGATACTTCGGCAGATGCAGCCATTTAGTACGTACTCCAAATTCGCAGCCGGTTCAGGCTGCATTTTGATTTATCCCATTTATGTCTGACTACCTGAGTTTATTCAACACAAGCAGCAGGACATACCCCTTCAATACAACAACAAGCCCAATCAGCAATGCAGGCCAGACAAGGTAGGTTCCCGCGAACCTGACCACCAGGGCCAGCAATGCCAGCGTGCCGCCAATCTTCAGCGCTTGCGTCCAAAAGAACGTAAGTGCACCGGTGTTAGCCTGACTGTAAATCTTTACAAGCATATGAAGAGCAGCGAACGAGGATGGGATCAGATAAATCAACCCCCCGGCCAGCGCCGATAGCGCTGCATAGCCCCCCGCGACAAGCCAGCTTACCAGTGCCGTTACGAGCAGCAACGCTGCTTGTGCCAGCACCAGATTAACCAGGCCCCTTGCCGCCCTTGCGTTCATTCTGGCCCGCTCTTGTGGAGTCAGGCTCAGTGGACGCGCTTCCTGTGGCGTTGTTTGTGCTTTTTCTGACATTACCGGCGCAGCCTTTCCTACTGCGGTGTGTTGGTTATTGGCAACGGGCGTATCTGTGGATACCCCGGACTGCAAAACCGACCTTTCCGGCAAATGCTTCGTACGATCTGGCTCGATGGCTTTCGCTGGATGATTCATGCCGATGGATGATTCATAAGTAAAGCCCCCGCGCCGTTCATAACGGTTTTTAGCATTCAGTTAAGCCATAGAAGTATATCGTATATTTCAAGTCATAGGCAAGACGCGGGGACGTTTTCTTACATATTATTGAAGGCAGGTGTACGCTTGCCAACGAAGGCGTCCATCCCCTCTTTCTGGTCCTTTGTCGCAAACGTTGCGTGAAATACACGGCGTTCAAACAACAATCCCTGCTCAAGTGTTGTTTCCAGCGCCACATTGACGCACTCCTTGGCCATCATGAGCGTGGTTTGCGACATGCCGGCCATGCCCTGTGCGATTTCGATCACTGCGTCAAGAAAATTCTCGACCGGCAGGACACGGGCAACCAGCCCGGCGCTTTCTGCTTCCTTGGCGTCCATCATGCGGCCGGTAAGCACCAGATCCATGGCTTTGGCCTTGCCCACTGCGCGAGTCAGCCGTTGCGTGCCGCCCAGACCGGGAATCGTACCCAGCTTGATTTCGGGCTGACCGAAGCGGGCACTTTCTGCCGCATAGATAGTGTCGCACATCATGGCCAGCTCGCAACCGCCGCCCAGGGCATAACCGGAGACCGCCGCGATGACTGGTTTGCGAATGACATTTTTCATGGTCTCCCAGTCGCCGCCAATGTAATTGCTCTTGTAGACATCCATATAATCCCAGTCTTTCATGGCAGAGATATCTGCGCCGGCAGCAAATGCCTTGTCAGAGCCGGTCAATACAATGACATTGACACTGCTGTCTGCCTGCATGGCCAGCAGGGCCTGGCTGAGCACCTGCATCAGCTCATTGCTAAGCGCATTCAGGACCTTGGGACGATTGATGGTAATGACGCCGACAGCGCCTTCGACACGTGATACAACAAATTCTTCTGACATGTTTCGGTCTCCCTGTGAGTACTCGGATATTCACTGAAATTGTGTCGAATATTGTAGCCACTGAATGGTCAAAAAACGACAAACCTTGGGTTTTTGCTATAGTTACTCACTTAACCTTCCAATTTTACAGAATCAGCATGCCTTCCGTTTCCTATCAGATCACGCCCGCCGACCCCGCCGCTCATTATTTTGATGTCCAGGTCACCATTGACAACCCCGACCGTCGCGGCCAGGTGGTGTCGCTGCCGGCATGGATTCCCGGCAGCTACCTGATACGGGATTTTTCCCGGCATATTCACAGCCTGACGGCAAAGACCGGCAGATCTGTGCTGGCCATCCGAAAACTGGATAATCACACGTGGCAAGTAGCGCCCTGCTCCCGACGCCTGACGCTCAGTTATCGGGTGTACGCCTGGGATCTGTCGGTGCGCTGCGCCCATCTGGACCAGACCCACGGCTTTTTCAATGGCACCAGCGTTTTTCTGAAAGTGCATGGCCGCGAAAAGCAACCATGCCAGGTGACGATTGAACCGGGCAGCAGCACCCGCCACTGGCGCGTTTATACCAGCCTGCAACCGGCACGCCGGGGCCGGCAGACAACCCTGCCCCACCGGTTCGGGGTCTATCAGGCGCCCGATTACGATGCCCTGGTGGACCATCCGGTCGAGATGGGCACGCCGCACGTGGAAACGTTCACCGTGTGCGGGGCTAAACATGAAATGGTGTTTACCGGCGTTTTGCCCAACGTCGACTTCAAGCGCATTGCACGCGATGCCGCGAAAATCTGCGAAACCCAGATCCGTTTTTTCGAGCCGCGCAGCCAGCGCGCACCGTTTCTGGACAGCGCCGATCGCTATGTGTTCATGACTTACGTAACCGGAAAAGATTATGGTGGCCTGGAGCATCGCGCCTCTACGGCGCTGGTGGCGTCCCGCAAGGACCTGCCCGTGATCGGCAACGATGAACGCAGCGAAGGCTATACCGGATTTCTCGGACTGGTCAGCCACGAGTATTTTCATACCTGGAATGTCAAGCGCATCAAACCGCAGGCCTTTGTTCCCTATGACCTGTCCCAACCCAATCTGACCAGCCTGCTGTGGATTTTCGAAGGATTCACCTCATACTACGATGACCTGATGCTGCTGCGCGCCGGTGTTGTGGATGAAAAAGACTATCTGCAACTGCTGAGCAAGACCATTACCGGCGTGCACCGGGCGCCGGGGCGCTTCAGGCAGAGCGTAGCCGACAGCTCCTTTGACGCATGGAATCGCTATTATCGCCAGGACGAGAGTTCCATCAACAATATCGTCAGCTACTACACAAAGGGATCCCTGGTTGCGCTGGCGCTGGATCTGAG
>JBOIGK010000693.1:0-4131 GCA_050742695.1 Advenella sp.
CCAACTTCGGCGAAAAGCCCGTACAGCGTGCCTGTGCCGCGGCCGACCGTACCGGACACGCGCTGTTGCATACCTTGTATCAGCGCAACGTTGCTGCGCGCACCCAGTTCTTCGTTGAATGGATGGCGCTGGATCTGCTGCGCAATGACGCAGGCGATGTCGTGGGTGTGACCGCGCTCGAAATGGAAACCGGTGAAATCTACATTCTGGAAGCCAAGGCTGTCGTGCTGGCTACCGGCGGCGCCGGTCGTATCTGGCAGGCGTCCACCAATGCCTTTATCAATACTGGCGATGGCCTGGGTATGGCTGCCCGCGCCGGTATCTGTCTGCAGGACATGGAGTTCTGGCAATTTCACCCAACCGGCGTGGCCGGGGCCGGTGTGCTTATTACTGAAGGGGTGCGCGGCGAAGGCGGTATCCTGTTGAACAAGGATGGCGAGCGGTTCATGGAACGCTACGCGCCAACCCTGAAAGATCTGGCTCCGCGTGATTTTGTGTCGCGCTCAATGGACCAGGAAATCAAGGAAGGTCGCGGTTGCGGTCCTGATGGCAACTACGTGGTGCTCAAACTGGATCACCTGGGCGCAGATGTCATTAACAAACGCCTGCCTTCCATTCGCGAGATTGCCATCAAGTTCGGCAACGTGGATCCCATCAAGGAACCTATCCCCGTGGTGCCTACCATCCATTATCAAATGGGCGGCATTCCGGCCAACTATCATGGCGAAGTGGTTACCTGGGAGAACGGCGAAGAGAAAATCGTCAACGGCCTGTATGCAATTGGCGAATGTGCTGCCGTTTCTGTGCACGGCGCCAACCGCCTGGGTACCAACTCGCTGTTGGACCTGGTGGTCTTTGGTCGTGCAGCAGGCAACCGGATTGTGGAGTCACATCTGGAACGCCAGATGTCGCATCAGGATCTGCCCAAGGCATCGCTGGACTTCTCGCTATCACGCGTCAATGAACTGGAGTCACGTACGACCGGTGAAAAAGTACAGGACGTGGGCAACAGCATTCGTGCTTCCATGCAACGTCATTGCGGTGTGTTCCGTACCCTCGAGTTGCTCAAAGAAGGTGTCGGCCAGATCGACGAACTGGCCGAGCAGGCCAAGCACGTCAAGTTTGATGACAAATCCAAAGTTTTCAACACGGCGCGGGTCGAAGCCCTGGAGCTGGCCAATATGACTGAAGTGGCGCGTGCCACGATCCAGTCGGCAGCAAACCGCACCGAAAGTCGCGGCGCGCACGCCCTGGATGATCATCCAGAACGTGACGACGTGAACTGGCTCAAGCATACGTTGTGGCACTCTGCCGATAACCGCCTGGAGTACAAGCCAGTGCATATGAAGCCGCTGACCGTCGAGTCGTTCCCTCCAAAAGCACGTACATTCTAAGCAGAGTATTATGAGCACAAAACGTATCATGAAATTCGAGATTTACCGCTATGATCCTGACAAGGACGAGCGTCCCTACATGCAGAAACTGGAAGTGGAACTGCAACCGACGGACAAGATGCTGCTCGACGCCATTATCCGCATCAAGAATGATGTTGATGACAGTGTGGCCATCCGCCGTTCCTGCCGTGAAGGTGTATGTGGCTCCGATGCCATGAACATCAATGGCCGAAACGGTCTGGCGTGCACAACCAATCTGAACGAGCTCAAAGAGCCGATTGTTCTGCGCCCATTGCCTGGCCTGCCGGTTATTCGCGATCTGATCGTGGATATGACGCACTTCTTCAACCAGTATCATTCTGTGCGACCGTATCTGGTTAACGATACGCCGCCGCCGGAAAAAGAGCGCCTGCAATCGCCCGAAGCCCGCGAAGAGCTCGATGGCCTGTATGAATGCATTTTGTGCGCGTGCTGCTCGACTTCCTGTCCCTCATTCTGGTGGAATCCTGACAAGTTTGTCGGCCCTGCCGGATTGCTTCAGGCTTACCGGTTTATTGCAGACAGTCGCGACGAGGATACCAATGCACGTCTTGACAATCTGAATGACCCATACCGTTTGTTCCGTTGCCATACCATTATGAATTGCGCCGATGTATGTCCGAAAGGGCTGAATCCGACCAAGGCAATTGGCAAAATCAAGGAACTGATGGTTCGTCGTGCGGTCTGATCAAAGATGACCACACTAACCGAACTGGAACGGGCGCGTCTTCGCTGGCGCGCTCGCCGGGGACTGCTTGAAAACGATCTGATTATTACCAAATTTCTGGATCGTTACGAACAGGAGTTGACCGACGAGGATGTTTCGTCGCTCACCCAGCTTTTTGAACTTGATGACAACAGTCTGCTTGATATTCTTCTTGACCGCGCCAATCCGGAAGGTATCTATGATACGCCTAATATACAACGCCTTATCGACTTGATGCGGCAGTGATAGCAGGCAGACCGAAGTCTGGTTTTTTCTTAAGGATGTTAAATGAACCTCTCTGACAAGAAAGCGATTCTGAGCTTTTCAGATGATTCTACGAAGATTGAGCTGCCTATTTACAAGGGCACGGTAGGACCGGATGTAATCGACATCCGCAAGCTGTACAGCCAGACCGACATGTTTACCTATGATCCTGGCTTCATGTCTACAGCGGCCTGCGAATCTGCAATTACCTATATTGATGGTGAAAAAGGCGAATTGCTGTACCGCGGATACCCTATAGAGCAACTGGCAGTCAATTGCAGTTTCCTGGATATCTGCTACCTGATCCTGAACGGCGAGTTGCCCAACTCGGCGCAGAAAGAAGAATTTGACCAGACAGTAACGCACCACACAATGGTCAACGAGCAGCTGCATTTTTTCCTGCGTGGCTTTCGCCGTGACGCCCATCCGATGGCTGTGCTGACTGGACTGGTCGGTGCGCTGTCTGCGTTTTATCATGACTCTACGGATATTACTAACCCAGAGCATCGTCACATTTCAGCGATTCGCCTGATCGCGAAAATGCCAACGCTGGTGGCCATGGCATACAAATATTCTCTGGGCCAGCCTTATATCTATCCGCAGAATAACCTGTCCTATACAGGCAACTTCCTGCGCATGATGTTCGGCACACCTTGCGAAGAATACAAAGTCAACGATGTGGTAGAGCGTGCGCTTGACCGCATTTTCATTCTGCATGCCGATCACGAACAGAATGCTTCTACATCGACCGTGCGGCTTTGCGGTTCTTCAGGTACTGATCCGTTTGCGGCAATTGCTGCTGGCGTGGCTTGCCTGTGGGGCCCTGCTCATGGTGGCGCCAACGAAGCCTGCCTGAAGATGCTGGAAGACCTGCAAGCCAATGGTGGTATCGAGAAAGTCGGCGAGTTCATGGAAAAAGTGAAGGACAAGAACTCAGGCGTGCGTCTGATGGGCTTTGGCCATCGCGTTTACAAAAACTACGATCCTCGCGCCAAATTGATGCAGGAAACCTGCAAGGAAGTGCTCGAATCACTGGGTCTGCAAGATGATCCATTATTCAAGCTGGCGATGGAAGTGGAACGTATCGCCCTGGAAGATCCTTACTTCGTCGAGCGCAAACTGTACCCGAACGTCGATTTCTACTCAGGTATCGTGCAACGCGCCATTGGCATTCCAACGTCGCTGTTCACCGCGATTTTTGCACTGGCTCGTACAGTGGGCTGGATTGCGCAATGGAATGAAATGTTGTCTGATCCTGATTACAAAATCGGCCGCCCACGCCAGTTGTATACTGGCTACTCGGCTCGTGATGTTGGCAACATCGAGACGCGCAAATAATTCTTGCGTGTTGCTTGTCGGAAAAAACCGCAGACCGAACATCTGCGGTTTTTTTTCGTCTGTCTGTTTCTGAGCGTTCTTCTGTCGCTCATCTTGTGTATTTTGCCAGTGGTGGCGCCTGTCGTGTACTGCCTTTCGGATTGGGCCTGTAGTGTGGCGCGCAGCCTTGCCTTGGCCATGTGGGCAGTGCCGCTGATGGCGCCGGCCATACCTGAGGGCGTTAGGGCGTGAAAAAATCGGAGCACGGGAAAAATAGGAATGTGAAAAAAGTCGGCGCGCGAAAAAAAGCCGAACCACGGTTGTGATTCGGCTGGCTGGCAGCAAAGCCAGGTTGCCGCTTATGCAGGCAACTGGTTTTGCGCGCCGGACTAGTTGTTGTAGGGGCTATTC
>JBOIGK010000694.1:0-5083 GCA_050742695.1 Advenella sp.
CATCGATACAATTTGAGCCAATGAAGACTCCCAAGCACGCAAGTGGTCGATAGCATCCGAAGCGACAGACTTTCTTGAATCAGCTAGCGAGTTGCCCGCCACTGCTACCTTGATGGTTTGCATTCAGTGCTCAAATTTTGACCATAAATCATGAACAACTCCAACGCGTTTTCTATTGATCCACCTCCTGAATCGTTGCCGGCTCACGTCATAGAAACGGCGTGTCAGATCGAGCCGGCGACACTTGGCCATATGCTAAGAGAAGGATTTACCGGACCAGCCATCCATTGCATGGTGGGAGATCATCGGGTAACGGCTGGTACTGTGGTTACCTGCCGGGCAGATGGGGATGACAATGCCATTGTTCATTATGCGATCTCGCACCTGCGGTCTGGCGATTTTCTGGTTGTAGGGCGTAGTGGCGATACCCGGGCCGCTTGCGTTGGCGGAGGACTTGCTTTGGCCGCACAACGCGCCGGTTGCGCAGGAATATTAGTGCAGGGGCCGGTGACTGATCTGGCAGAATTGCGCCAATGCGCATTGCCTATTTGGGCAACTGGCCTTACCGCCTTGACGAGCAAACGTGAATATCGGCAGGGAGATTATTGCGCGCCCATTATGCTGGAAGACTTTTGCCTGGAGCCGGGCATGCTTGCCCTTGGCGACGAAAATGGGGTGGTTTTCCTAACTGGAGAGATGTTTGAACAACTCGCACCACAGGCTTTGGCGACTCAGGAGCGGCAGGCAGAGCGTCGTGCCTTGCTCGCCGAAGGTGCCATAGTGGGGCGATTGAACGGTACCCTTGATCGATTCAATACAATACTGTGCGATGCGGCGCAATCCCGGGTTCAGCAATGACTGCATCACACATTACCTGGCAACTGCCCACGGTGCTGAGCGAACGTTTGATTGAACTGCGTCGGGATTTGCATCAGCATCCGGAACTGGCTTTCCGGGAGGAACGAACAGCAAACCGGATAGCGCAGTTTCTGCGTAACCTGGGGCTTGACCCTAAGTGTCAGGTGGCAGGCACGGGCGTGGTCGCCGTGCTGGATACCGGCAGGCCTGGTCGAACAGTTGGTATTCGGGTTGACATGGATGCGCTTCCCATGGAGGAAACGTCGGATGTACCTTTCCGTTCGACTCATCCCGGAGTCGCTCACACTTGCGGCCATGACGTGCATTCGTCAATTGGCGTCGGCGCGGCCGCTATGCTGGTTCGTCATGTCGCAGCGCTTTCAGGCCGGTATAAGTTTATCTTCCAGCCGGCAGAAGAAACGCTTGAGGGTGCAAAAGCGATGATCGAGGCTGGCGCGTTGGTCAGTCCCGATGTGGATGTGCTGCTTGGTTGCCATAATTCTCCACAACAGCCTGCAGGCACAGTCGCATGGCGTTCCGGTCCTTCGATGGCCTCGTCCAGTGCGTTTTCCCTGCATGTGCGAGGTGCGGCAGGCCATGCTGCCCATCCAACTTCGGGCATTGATGCGCTGCAAGCAGTGCCCGCATTACTTTCGGGACTGTCAGCCATTCGGTGCAAGGAAGTACCGGCAAATGAGCCTGTGGTGCTGACGGTAGGGCGAATTGTTGGCGGGAGAGCGAGAAATATTGTTTGCGACGAGGTGCTGCTTGAAGGAACCTGCCGCACATTGGGCGATGCCGTGGTTGATGTAATGGAGGCCGCCGTCAGGCGCCTAGCGCAAGGGGTAGCATTGGCGACGCGTACCACGATCGACATACAATGGAACAGGCTGGCGCCTGTATTGGTCAACTCCCCGGATCAAGTGAAAATGGTGGTCGCCGCCTTGCGTGATTCGCTGGGTACCGAGTCGGTACTGGAACTGGAGAGCCCGTCCATGGGTAGCGAGGACTTTGCATGGTACGTCGGATATGTGCCGCTGGTGCATCTGCGCATAGGCGGTCGGGCGGCAGATCGCACACCCACGCAGCTACATCAAAGCAATTATTTTTGTGACGAAGCCGCTGTGGAAATTGGCGCTATCGCGATGGCCAGTGCCGCCGCTGCGCTTGCCCGAGACAAGAAATGTTAAGCGTGGGCAGCCAACTTTTTCCTCTATTACTGTGACATAACAATTGATCCGGAGACCCATCATGAACCGCAGAAGTTTTTCTCTCGTTTTAGCGTTGACGCCATTTATGACGGTGGCGAAGGCACAAAAACGGCCAATCAGGCTTATTGTTCCGTTTACGCCGGGCGGCTCTACCGATGTTATTGCGCGTGAAATTGCAGATGCCATGGGCAGTATTCTGGGTACTGTCATCGCCGTTGAAAACCGTCCCGGGGCGGGTGGCTCCATAGGTACTGCCGAAGTTGCACGTGCAGCGCCGGATGGTGCAACGATGGGATTGGCAACGCAGTCAACCCATTCGGTCAATCCCGTCGTGTACAAGAAATTGAGTTATGATGCTTTCAACGACTTTTCATTTATTGGCGAAATCGCACAGGCGCCAGGGGTAATGATCGTCAATCCTAAGCTGCCGGTGACCGATCTGGCTGGCTTCATCGCGTATGCCAGGGACCATCAGGACGAACTGTTTTATGCATCTCCGGGAAATGGAACGATAGGTCATGTGTGGGGCGAACAGTTTAAACGTGCGACCAACGTAAAGATGCAACATGTACCCTATAGCGGCGCTGCGCAACTGCTCAACGATATGCTGGGTGGATTGGTATCGGCCACGTTCACCACGGTGACTTCTGTGCTGCCACATATTGAGCGCGGAAAGGTTCGTGCGCTGGCCATAAGCTGGCCAGACAGGCTGGATATTCTTCCCGGTGTGCCAACTTATGCTGAGCTGGGCTTCGAACAGATTAACAAACCCACCTGGTTTGGTCTGGTCGCGCCCGCTGGTTTGTCATCAGAAAAGCAGCAGGAGTTGCAAGAAGCGCTATCGACCGCATTGCGCCAGCCAAAGTTGCAGAACAAGTATGCCGGGCAGGGTTTGTTCACTTCCCGTAAAATGGGTGAAGAATTCAAAAACACGATCCTGACAGATTTCGAGCGAACCCGGGAGCTTAGCCGTACCGCGCAGTTGGCGATTGATTGAGCTGCGCGTCTGACAAGCGAGAGAAAAGAAAAAATCATGTCACTTAAGTTGCGACAGATCGAAGCGTTCCGGGCGGTTATGCGAGAGGGCACCATGGTGCGCGCAGCGGGGGTGTTGTCCGTGACCCAGCCCGCAATCAGCTATCTGATTTCCAGCCTGGAGTCTGCTGTTGGTTTTTCGCTTTTCTCGCGCAGTGCAGGAAAACTGACGCCAACCCCAGAGGCATACCAACTGATAGCCGAGGTGGACCAACTGTACGAAGGCCTCGATGGCATTGAAGTTGCAGCCAGGCTTATTGCAAACCATCAGAAATCAGTGCTACGGCTGTTATTGACGTCAGCGCTGTCGCACCGGAGTATTGTGAATATTATCGGCGATTATGCGGCGTCGCGCCCCGGTATTCGCCTGGATATCGAAGTTGCGCAACGGTCTATTGTTGTTCGGCGTGTCGCTGGCGGGCAGGCAGACTTGGGCCTGGTGTCGCTCCCTGTCGAGAGTGATCTGGTTGCTGCGACTCCGCTTTGTGTGTCTCCGCTGGTATGCGTCATTCCCAAGGCAAGGGCCGGCGATAGCGTGGAAAAGCGCGCGACACCTGCGGAGCTCTCGGCCTATCCCATTATCGCGCTCAAACCCGATGGCATGATCCGGCCCTTGGTGGATCGCTGGTTCAGGGCTGCGGGAATTGTGCCTCGCATCGAAATTGAGGCACGGCATGCTTGGGTGGCCATTGATCTGGCCCGCATGGAAGCGGGGGTGGCAATTGTGAGCCGCTTCAGCCTGCCCGACGATATCCTCAATGACCCTGCTGTGACCATTCTGCAGTTGGAGCCGTCCGAGTCTATTGCTATCGGGGCGATATATCCTGTGGCTCAACAAGCCAATCGCGCTATTCAGTCATTGCTTGCCAGCTTGCGGGAGCACGTTTTTTGACGCTGACTAGCGTGAATGAGGCTTCTTGTCCCGGATCTGATCGACATCGAGAGAGGCCAAGCATGGAACTTCGACAAATAAGAACATTTGTGGTGGTGGCTGAAGAGTTGCATTTTGGCCGTGCATCTACCAGACTTAATATTGCGCAGCCGGCAGTAACAGCGCAAATACAGGCGCTGGAACGCGAACTTGGCGTGCCGCTTTTTACACGAACTACCAGGCGGGTTCTGCTGACAGAGCCGGGAATGGTGTTTCTTGAACAGTGCGAGCAAATATTACGCGATGTTGATCGAGGTCTGGTCATGGCAAGAACCGCTGGCGGCAAGGATCCGCACAGAATTACGATAGGCACTACCCACTCGGCCACATTTGGAGTTCTGCCGCACTTTCTCACCCAGATTAAAAAGCGATATCCCGATATTCGTATTCATATCCAGAATGGTACGACAGAGGCGATCGTCCAGGCCATTGAGCGCGGAACAATCAATCTTGGTCTTGTGCGGCCCATCGAAAATAGTGGATCACTGCGCTGGCAAGCCATCACACGGGAAAAATATCTATTGGCTATCGCCCGGGATAATCCCCTTTGCCAACAAAAGAAGATCACCCTGGAAGACCTGCGCCGGCAACGCATCATCTCGTTCGTACGTGCTAGTCAATCATATACGGAGCGCTATTTTTCCGAGCGTTTCTGAAAATATGGACTGAAAGATCAGGTCACATGCACGTGTAATGATACGTTGTCGATGATTGCATTGGTGTCTGCCGGTATTGGCGTGGGTTTCGTGCCTGAATGGGTAGAAGGGACATTTGACCAGAATCTGGTACTGCGATCCGTTGAGGACGTCGATCTTGCCGTCAGTCTGGGCCTGGTATGGAGCCTGGATGACCCGACTGCCAACCGCGACAGCATTATAGGCTTGTGTGGCCAGCCCAATGATACTTAAGCCTGTCTTGATGATTAGCAGAATAATCGGTCTTGCAACGCTCCGGCTTGCCAGGAGCACGGGGCTGGCTACGATGCGACAATCAAATTGATCGCCTTGAATGATAAATCACTGCCAAAGACGATTAGACCGGCCGTGCC
>JBOIGK010000695.1:0-6387 GCA_050742695.1 Advenella sp.
CGTGACGGCCTATTTGTTAAGCAAAAATGACATCGTGCCTGCTGACGCCACACTGGATGCCAAGTCACTGGCAACCGTCAAGATGCCCAATCGTGATAATTTCTATGTTGATGATCGACCAGACACCAAGAATACACGGTGCATGACCGATTGCGCGAAGAAGTAAATGCGCGGGTAACCAGGGGAGTGTCATTGGTTTGTTTGGCTGGGATCATTGTTGGAATCCCAGTCAGCAAATCGGGCCATGTTAGCGTGGAGCTGGTTAAGTGCCAGCCCCCGCTAACGCTTCGGTGTATCAGGCTGCCGCCTGATACAAAACCCGCAATCAGGGCGTCAGGACGCCGAAAATGCGTTCAAGATCAATATCATCCGAGGTTTCTCGCAGCTTCAGGCTATTCAATATATGATCCAGATGTGCCAGCATCAGTTCAACTGCAGTATCGCTGTCTTTGTTTATGATGGCCTGGACGATTTCCGAATGCTCGTCGGCCCGGCAACTGAAGGCGGTTGGGGCATCGTAAAGGGAAATAATCAGGCAAGTGAGTGTGGCCAGTTCGCGGGTGGTACGCAATAAAGACGAATTGCCGGCAAGCTCGGCCAGCAATATATGGAACTCGCCGGAAAGCCTGATGATGCTGGGCTGGTCTTGCCCAAGCCTGGCCTGCTCTTCCAATTCAAGGTGCTCGCGCAACTGGGCGATTTTGGCCTTGTCCAGTGTTGCAACAAGTTTACGTACGGCAAAAGGCTCAATCAATTGCCGCGCTTCGAAGACATCCCTGGCTTCCTCCACGGTCGGTTTGGCGACAAATGCGCCCTTCTGAGGGATCAGGTCTACCACGCGCTCATGGGCAAGCTTGGCCAGCACCTCGCGGATACGTGCGCGATTGACAGAGAAAATGACCGCAAGCCGGTCTTCCCCCAGTTTTGTGCCTGGAGGAATCCGGTGTTCCAGAATGGCCGAGTATAGTCTGCTGGTGATATCTCCCACGCTAAGCTCACGCCCCTTTCGCTTGGTGTTCACACTGTTGCTGACATCCTTGTCTACAGATTTCGTACGCATAGGCGCTATTCTAGCAATTTCCACGTACACAC
Source organism: Advenella sp. (assembly GCA_050742695.1). Classification (GTDB taxonomy): domain Bacteria; phylum Pseudomonadota; class Gammaproteobacteria; order Burkholderiales; family Burkholderiaceae_B; genus Advenella. The sequence continues at coordinate 1,093 of JBOIGK010000695.1, forward strand.
TGCGTGCCGCCCTATCTTTGATCACATAATCATGGTGCCGGCCGGTCTCTGGCAAGCAACCGGGAAAGTGCATCGGGCAAGCCTTTATTCGGTTTGATCGGTGGTGCAGCAAAGCTGCCTTTGGTAGCGCCGTGTGGCGCCAGGATTGCCAGGCTTTGTGCATGGCATACAGCGCTGGATACCCCATCGACGACGGGTACCGGAATGCGGTCTTTGACCTGTCTGGCCAGTCCTGCAAGCGGCGCGCCCGCCAGAATGATGACATCAGCCCTATCGTGTTCAATGGCCGCTTCGCACAATTGCACCAGGCGCTCGGCATGGTCGGTCTGTACGGTCCCGATATCGCGCAACGGTTCCTCCAGGCTGCGAATGCTTGCCAGGCGCGAGATCAGGCCGTTGCGTTCCACGCATTCGCGGTACCAGGCTGTAATACGCGGCGAAATGGCAATAATGGAAAAACGCTGACCCAGCAGGCAGGCGCTGGCCAGTGCTGCTTCGGTCAAGCCCACTACTGGTATGTTCATGGCTTCGCGCAACCCGTCAATGCCCGGGTCTCCGAAGGCGGCAATGATAACAGCATCATGCAAGTGGGCCTGTTCGGCAGCCAGTATTGCTGCAGCGTAGCCGCCTATCAGGGCCTCAAAACGGGTTTCTATATAGGCGACGCCCAGTTCGGCGGTGCACATGGTGATTTGTGTTTCGGCATTGGCCGCGCGATGGGCTTCGGCTTGAATCAGGTCGCTGACGCTGGTTGATATGTTGGGATTGATAATCAGTAATTTCATTGATTTTCGCTACCTGGAGAATGAATAGGTTGCAGGGTAGGGGCGGTTCTTCGCAAAAACCGACCCTGGCCCATGGCTCCTTTGAAGGTTCCGTGATCATAGACGATCTGTCCACGGGACAGTGTCAGGCTTGGGGCAGCCCGCAAGCCGATTCCCTCGTAGGGGGTGTAGTCAACGGCATGGTGCAGGTTAATGTTCTGGATCGTCTGCGGATCTTCGGACCAGATGACAAGATCCGCGTCGGCGCCAATGGCGATGGTGCCTTTTTTCGGATGCAGGCCATATGCCTTGGCCGGATTGGTTGAGGTCAGCTCGACAAAGCGGTTGATCGACAGTCTGCCATCCAGCACGCCATAGGAAAACAGCAGTGCAAGCCGCGTTTCCAGGCCGGGTATGCCATTTGGAATACGGCGGAACGGTACCTCTTTGCCACCCGGCTTTTTACCTTCCGGCGAATCATATGAGAATGGTGCGTGATCAGATGAAAATATCGTAAACAGTCCGTCCGACAAGCCTTGCCATACAAATTGCTGATTATTTTTGTCGCGTGGTGGCGGGCTGCAGACACATCGGGCGCCTTCATAACGGTCATCGCATCCCAAGTCCTGTTCCGTGAGGAATAAATACTGCGGGCAGGTCTCCGCGTAGATGGTGATGCCCTGGTTGCGAGCCCAACGGATCTGGTCCATGGCCTCTTTGCCCGAAACATGAACGATCATGATTGGTGCGCCGGCTAGCTCGGAAAGTGAAATCGCCCTGTGCGTGGCCTCGCGCTCCACCAGCATCGGACGTGAGTGAGCGTGGTAGCGGGGGCTGGTGCGCTCTTGTTGCTCCAGGCGCCGGGTAAGCCATTCAATACAGTCGGCATTTTCGGCGTGGACCATGGCCATGGCGTTTTTCGTGCGTGCAATGTCCAGCAGATCCAATATCTGATGATCATTTAATTTCATATCTTCGTATGTCATATACATCTTGAATGATGTATACCCCTCGTCGATCAGGCCGGGCAACTCTTGCAGCACCTGTTCTGACGGGTCGGTGATGATCATATGAAAACCGTAGTCGATGCAGGCAAGGTCCTGAGCGCGGTCATGGTAGTTACTCACCGCTTCGCGCAGGGACTGGCCCTTGCGCTGTACCGCAAAGGGAATAATCGTAGTGGTTCCGCCGCAAGCAGCCGAGCGGGTACCCGTTTCGAAATTGTCCGCCATGCGCAAAGGAGGCGGGATGGGTTCATCCAAATGGCAATGTCCGTCAATCCCCCCAGGCGTGACCCAGGCGCCTTGCGCGTCTATTTCTTTTGAACCAGAAGCAATGCCCAATCCAAGCTGGACAATCTGCCCATCCTGTATTCCAATATCACATTTGAAAGTATCGCTTGCCGTCGCTGCATGCGCATTGCGTATGACAAGATCGAAAGTATGTGTCGTCATGTTTTACCTTTTTACACTTGGGCTTCGTAGAACATCCGACCCCAGCCCTTGATGTTATGCGGATTTATCTTGAGCATTTCAAACGCTTTCCAGACCACGGCAGCGACCGAGTCGTAGATCGGAATGTCAAGCTCCGCTTCCAGCTCCTTGACGATATGGGCGGCCCTCAGGTTGGTACATAACACGGTAATGGCATCGGGCCGCTTTTCTGCGACCTGGCGAATCAAGGTGGCCAGTGTATCGGGTTCGACACAACCGAACTCATGGTTCACGGTAAGACCCAAATGAGCCTGCGTAATACAGTTGATTCCGGCTTTGCGGTAGTTATCGATAATCAGATCCTGTACTTGAGCGATGTACGGGGTAACCAGCCCGAGATTGCGAACGTGATTGCGTTGCATCAATTCATGCAGCGCGAGTACCGCTGTGGTTGCGGGAATGCCGGTGCGTTCGGTAATTTGACGACACAATGTCTCATCGCGCTCAATACCAAGCCAGCCGGCCGATGTACCACTCCAGCAAATAACGTCTACATGAGCGTCTGCCAGCAACTGTGCCGCTTCAAGAATGACGGCCGGATCAAACTGGTTAACCGATTGTTCGCGCATGGATATCTCCGTAACCGGAAACCGCGAGAAGTGTGCTGACACACCCGGGACGTCGGCGACAATGGCACTGGTCAACGGCTCCAGTGCTGTATTGGACGAAGGTGTGAGCACACCTATAAATTTTCTTTCCATTATTGAATTACCTTGTGGCAAAAACAGGTTCCGTGACCGTCAAGCCAGAGAACCCGGATTGTGTTGAACTTGCCGATTGAACTAGACCGGGACCTTCTCTTCATATTTGATCAACAGCGTAGAGCAGATGAACAGGCCAATGCCGGCGGCGGTGAACAACATGAGCGCGTAGAAATAGGACCCCGTTGCCTGCACAATCATTCCAACGCAGATGGGCACGCCAATTCCGGCCACATTGCCGCCAAGATTCATGATGCCGCCCAGAATGCCCACGCGATTGCGGGTGCCAAGGATAGAGGGGATGCACCAGAACAAGCCGCACCAGCGCAGGAAAAAGAGTGTTACAGAAAGCAGGATAACGACGGCGATGGGATCTTTGATGACCGACACGCTATAAATGGCGATCGTGGCGATGATCGAGGCAATGGCAAAAACGATTCTCAGTACGGTGCCCTGCGCGGTGCCGGAAGCAATCCATTTGTCGGCGATCCAGCCTCCTGCGATCTCGCCTACGAAACCAGCAAAAAACATAAGAAATACCGCGCCGCCCATTTCCTTGATGTTAAAGCCGTGTACGGCCGCCAGATAGTTGGGCATCCAGGTAAGCAACCCGTAGAACAGGGCGTTGAAACACATCCACCCGAAAAACATGCCCCAGACCGAGCGATAGCGCAGAAAGTCCAGGACGCGCCCACTGGTAGTGGCGGGCTCGTTGGCCAGATCCTGTGCATGCGCCGCTTCAATGTATTCAGCCTCGGCATTATTGACGGCGGGATGATCACGCGGGTGGTCGCGGATGATGCGCCAGGCAAACCATCCGCAAATCATCGTGCCAATACCGGCGACGGCAAAGGCCAGACGCCATGAATCGAACGCGGCAATCAGGCCGGAAATAAGAATGGCGCCCAATGCCGCTCCCAGCGGCGCGCCGCCGTCAAGCAATGTTGCTCCACGTCCCCGTTCTGTTTGGGTCATCCATATGCTGTTGAGTTTGCCGCCGGCCGGGTAAATGGGCGCTTCAGCGGCCCCCAGCCCGAGACGGGTAAGCAGCAGGCTGAACCACCCGGTACAAAGTGCGGCAATCCCTTGGAAAAAGCCCCAGCCGATGGTCGAGGCAACAATGACTTTTCGCGGTCCGAAGCGATCAGCCAGCATACCGCCTGGAATTTGCATGAACGCGTAAGTCCAGAAAAAAGAGCTGAGCAAAATTCCCTGTACGGTCGGACTGATTGCAAATTCTTTGGAGATCAGTGGCATGGCCACAGAAAGCGAGGCACGATCAATATAGTTGATCGAAATAAGGAACAACATCATTAAAAATATGCGCCACCGTACTTTTGTAGGTTTCGCATCACTGTTGACCGCGCTCAACGCGGAAGCGGGTATGCCTGCCATGAGTTTCTCCGATAGTCGGGCTAATAGGGACCTCTTTCTGACAGGTACTTTAGCGTTTGTTATTTATTGTTGAAATAGGTGTTAACACTGAAGTTGACAAATAAACAATGCAATTTTATTGAATAAATACAATATGATAGATAGCAGTGCGAAACTATTCTACGATGGTGCAGAATGTGCTTTTCGAGTGCAGCAGATAGGCTGGCACGGGCGTCTGTCGAGCAGGTAAATTCTTTCGCGTGGCAGGATGACCACACAGTGCTTGAATAGAGCAAGGGGGTGGCTTGGATGCCGGCGGCAGTTGATCCTGGCCAGTTGCAGCGGGGGAAAAGCGCTGCGCATGAATCGAATTTTTCTTCGTAAGCAGAGCGATGTTCAAACACCACTAGCGATTGCGCGACGATGCGCCCCGTGCTGAGGTAAGCCGATGCGGTTAACTGAAGAGACGAACTCCTGGAATGGCCTCAAATCAGATCATCGGTATGGATAATTTTCGGTGCTGATTAATGCGATTGTCCAGGATTGGGCTAGCCTGCCCAGTTTGGCGCTTACGAATCGATTCATACTAAGCGCTGGGCACCACCACGGTCAGTTGGTCTTCACTATCCTGACGCTTGCCGCAGTGCACGATTGTCACATCGGCGTAACAGTGCTAACCTAAAATGAAATCGTTTTCATATAGCGTTTTCAATGCCATGAAAAATCGCAGCGACCGGATTTCAATTCTTGATATCGCCACCCAGGCGGGAGTCTCTCCTGCGACGGTGTCGCGCGTCTTCAACGCGCCGCATTTGGTAAACGAGCGAACGCGCCAGCAGATTCTGGCAGTTGCATTGGAGCAGGGTTATCGTCCGAATGCGTCGGCACGGACGTTGCGAACGCAGCGCAGTCATGTGATCGGTGTCGTCTTGCCAACGTTGACCAACCCTGTCTTTGCTGAAT
>JBOIGK010000696.1:0-3931 GCA_050742695.1 Advenella sp.
CCGCAAGGTGGCCGCACTGATCCTGGAAAAAAGCATGGAAATCGAACGAACCATACTGGCCGATCTTTCCGTAAATGAAATACAAGTGACCCGCCAAGCCCTGGAAAAAATCTCAGGGCGGCTCGAATCGGCGGGACTGATAAACAAATGACGCTGCCCTTTCCTTCCTCCTGCACCCGCACCGGTCAATCCTGCGCCAGAAAATATACGGTTGAAAAATGAAATTGAAAGTATCGCCCTTTACCTGGGTGAGTTTTGCCATGATTGTCGGCGTGATGGGTACAGCGCTCATCAGCCCCCTGTATGCGCTCTACAAAGAGACCTGGCAACTGCAAACGAGCGATATCTCACTTATCTACGTCATGTACATGGGCGGTGCGCTATGTGGTTTGCTGTTTCTTGGGCGTCTGCCTGATCGCGTTGGCTTTCGGCCGATGATGCAGTGGGGCCTGGCGCTGGTCCTGCTCGGAACAACCATCAGCCTGATCGCATGGAACATGACCAGCCTGAATATCGGCCGGTTTATCGTGGGGGTGGCCTCAAGCATGGTAACCACCAGTGCGACCCAGGGGTTGTCCAAACTGTCCCGCCACGGCAGCGTACAGCGCGTGGCCATGATGACGGGTTTTTTGATGGCATTTGGCTTCGGCCTGGGCCCCCTGGTGGGTGGCATTATCGGGCAATGGGCCCCGGCGCCATTGACGCTTGCCTATGTTCCGACCCTGATCCTGGGCAGCCTGGGTTTAACGGTATTGTGCTGCCTGACTCTGCCTGACACCATTAAACCCAAGGCCGGCCCACGCCTGGCCTGGAACGATATTTTGCCAAAGCTGACCTGGCCCGACGCAAGCGGTTCCGGAGCGTTTGTCCTGACCTGTTGCCTACCCTTTCTTGCGTTTGGCGTTTTTGGCCTATATGCGTCCATGGCACCGCTGTTTCTGGGCAAGCTGGTACCCTGGGACGGTCCGGTCGTTAGCGGCACCTCCATTGCGTTAATCCTGTTTTCTTCGGCAGCGGTTCAGGTGATTGCCGGACGCATGCCTATTCACTGGTGCGGTGCCACAGGCACAATTGCATTGGCGCTGAGCAACGCGATTCTCATGTTGAACTTACACGCCAGCTCAGCCATTTTGTTTGCGCTGGGCGTATTGCTCACTGCAATGGGCCACGGCATGACCATGCTTGCCGGTATGAGCATGATCACCCGACTGGCCGGACCCGGAAATCGTTCGGGACTGCTGGCCACTTACCTGGTCGCCGGGTACGTTGGCAGCATGATTCCCATGATGGGCATCGGCTGGATTGCCGACCATTGGGGCATTGAAGTAGCCATCTATTCGTTCTGCACGATGGTCATCGCTATTGGCATACCCGTAGCCGTGTTGTTTGAACGCCATCCACGCATTCGGCCTGCAGTGGTCCAGCCATCACATTAAGAGCAACCGCGTCAGCCTTGCATCGTTGAATCATCACTGATCGTGGCAAGCCAGCTCTTGTATTACTGAGAATTGACGGATACCCACGTAGTACCGCCCGCAACGCGGGCTGAGTGGCTTTTTATAGCATCAGGTGCCTGGCGGCGGCAGACACACAATCACTCTCGCTCAGTTATTAACAAGAAGAAAAACAACTTTAAAATTAAAATAATAAGACAATAAATCTTGCTGATACCAGGAAAGATACCATGCGATGCCAACCGGCCCCCGCCAGGAGCACGCCACCGTCAAGGTCCACATGGCGTCGCGTTGGGACGCTCATTAGAACACCAATCAGATTTTCTTGACGAACTCCGACTTCAAGCTCATTGCCCCGAATCCATCGATCTTGCAGTCAATGTCATGATCCCCATCGACCAGGCGGATATTCTTGACCTTGGTCCCCATCTTCACGACCCCGCCCGAACCCTTGAGTTTCAGGTCTTTAATGACGGTAATGCTATCTCCATCTTGCAGCACGTTTCCGGCGGCGTCACGGTGAACACGCTCGTCCGACTCAGCCACGGCCTCGGCTTGAACCGGCCATTCGTGGCCGCATTCGGGACAGATGTAGAGTCCGCTACCATCTTCATAGGTGAGGCTGGACTGACATTGGGAACAGGGGGGTAAAGTGCTCATATCAAAGAATCCTGGAAACATGCTCCGGCGTACCCGAGAGCCCTCGCGATACCATGCCGGCCACTGACCCGGCCATGGTATCGGCGTTTTTTCAACAGCATGCCTTTCGCACACGATGAAAAATATCATTAATGATGTAAGAGATATAGTTATTGAGTCAAAATTTTTTAAATTAAATCAACAACTTATAAATCAACCTCATTCCCACTCAATCGTCGCGGGCGGCTTGCTGGAAACATCATAAACCACCCGGTTGATACCGCGCACTTCGTTGATAATGCGAGATGACACGCGGCCCAGCAACGGGTATGGCAGTTGCGCCCAGTCGGCCGTCATGAAATCTGATGTCTGTACCGCACGCAGCGCGACTACATAATCATAAGTACGACCATCGCCCATGACGCCTACCGATTTGACCGGCAGGAACACGGCAAAGGCCTGAGAGGTCAGGTCATACCAGGATTTGCCTGACTCTTCATCGGTCGTGTTGCGCAGTTCTTCAATAAAGATCGCGTCAGCCTTGCGTAGCAGATCGGCGTATTCTTTCTTGACTTCACCAAGAATGCGCACGCCCAGGCCGGGGCCGGGGAATGGATGGCGGTACACCATGTGATGTGGCAGACCCAGCGCCAGTCCCAGTTCACGCACTTCATCCTTGAATAGTTCACGCAGCGGCTCCAGCAATTGCAGATTCAGTGTTTCCGGCAGGCCGCCCACATTATGATGCGACTTGATGGCAACCGCCTTGCCGGTTTTGGCACCGGCCGATTCAATCACATCGGGGTAGATCGTGCCCTGGGCCAGCCAGCGTGCGCTTTTGCGTTTACCCGCTTCGTCCTGGAACACTTCCACAAATTCACGACCGATAATCTTGCGTTTTTTCTCCGGATCGGTTTCGCCGGCCAGCTTGCTCATGAAGGCGTCAGTTGCGTCAACATGAATCACATTGACGCCAAGGTGCTCGCCAAAAATCTTCATAACCTGTTCTGCTTCGTTCAGGCGAAGCAGCCCATGATCGACAAAGACGCAAGTGAGTTGATCGCCGATAGCCTTGTGGATCAATGCTGCGGCCACGGATGAATCCACGCCGCCGGACAATCCCAGAATCACGTCATCGGTGCCGACCTGCTCGCGGATGCGTGCAACCGCTTCTTCAACGTAGTCAGGCATGTTCCAGTCATTGCTGCAACCACAAATGTCATTAACGAAGCGGTTCAACAGCGCCCGCCCCTGAGCGGTGTGGGTCACCTCAGGGTGAAATTGCACACCATAAAAATGACGGGTTTCATCGGCCATGCCGGCAATCGGACATGAAGGCGTGGAAGCCATCAGCACAAAACCGTCGGGCAGTTCCGTCACCTTATCGCCATGGCTCATCCAGACCTTGAGCATGCCATGGCCTTCGGGCGTGACAAAATCGGCAATATCCTTGAGCAGTGCGGTATGCCCATGTGCGCGTACTTCAGCATAGCCGAACTCACGATGATCTGACCAACTGACCTTGCCGCCCAGTTGCGAGGCCATGGCCTGCATACCGTAACAGATGCCCAGCACCGGTACGCCCAGCTCGAATACCTGCTGCGGCACTTTGAGTGATGCTTCGTCATAGGCAGACGAATGACTGCCGGACAGAATCACGCCCTTGAGCCCCAGACCCTGCTGTTCTGCAAGAAAAGCCGCATCGACATCGCCGGGGTGAATTTCACAAAACACCCCTGCTTCGCGCACGCGTCGCGCAATAAGTTGGGTAACCTGTGAACCGTAATCGAGAATCAGAATCCGCTGATGCATGCTATATCCGCCTGAGGACAAAAGAA
>JBOIGK010000697.1:0-3103 GCA_050742695.1 Advenella sp.
GATTAATCCTTATGCGGCAGGCGGACCGGCCGATGTTCTTGCCCGCAAACTTGCCTCGGAACTGCGCACTGAGCTGGGCCAGCCGGTGATTGTCGAAAACAAGCCGGGGGCTGCAGCGGCCGTAGGCACGGCCTATGTGTCCAAAGCGAAGCCGGATGGCTACACCTTGCTCATGGGCACTTCTGCAGGGCATGTCGTAACACCATTGCTGCAGAAGGTAGCCTATGATGGTATTGCCGATTTTAGTTTTATCGGGATTGTGACCCGGCAGTCGAACATGCTGGTTGTGAATCCTGCCTTGAAAGTGGATAACGTCAAAGAACTGATCGCATATGCGCGAGCCCATCCCGGGCAATTGAATTTTGGTTCAGCAGGTGCGGGTGGTGCGACGCATTTGAGCGGCGAACAGTTCATGCGCAAAACCGGCGTCGAACTGGTTCATGTACCTTATAGCGGGGCAGCGCCGGCGCTGACCGATCTGATGGGAGGTCAGGTGCAACTGGCGTTTTTGAATCTGTCGGCGTCGCTCCAGTATGTGAAGGATGGGCGCTTGAAAGCGCTGGCGTACGGTGCAGACAAGCGTTCACCCTGGCTGCCGGATGTACAGACCATGCAGGAGGCGGGTGTACCTGATGCACAAGTGGCAACCTGGTACAGTCTTGCCGCGCCACAAGGCACGCCCGAAGCTGTCGTGGAACGACTGAACAAGGCGCTTCTCACAATCAATAGCAAGCCCGACTATCAGGCGTTCCTGCGCAACGTCGACGGCGAGATATTATCGCTGACACCGGCGCAAACCACCGATTTCGTCCATCATGATCAGGGTGCGATGGCTGAGCTGCTGCAAGCGATTAGCAATGCCAAATGAAATAGCAAAAAAAGCAATGGCGCTGCCGGCATTAGCCCAATTGCAACCGCAATACCAGCGCAGCAAGGGTGACTAGCAATACCGGCAGCGTCAGAACAATGCCCACACGGAAATAATAGCCCCAGGTAATTCTGACCCCTTTTCGCGCAAGCACGTGCAGCCACAGCAGGGTTGCCAGGCTGCCTACCGGTGTAATTTTCGGACCCAGGTCGCTGCCGATAACATTGGCATAAATCATTGCTTCACGGACCAGGCCGGTGGCCTGACTGCTTTCAATCGACAGGGCGCCGATCAGCACCGTGGGCAGATTATTCATGACAGAGGAAAGAAGGGCAGTGAGCACACCGGTTCCCATGGTTGCAGCCCAAACGCCATTATCCGCCAGCAGGTCAAGAATCTGCGTGATATACCCTGTCAGTCCTGCGTTGCGCAGGCCATAGACAACCAGATACATGCCCAGGGAGAAAAAGACAATGGACCACGGCGCTTCACGCAGGACCTTGCGGGTACGGATGACGTGTCCCTGGCCCGCAACAATCCACAGGATGAGCGCGCCTGCCGAAGCAATAACACTGACAGGAATGCCGCTGTCTTCCAGCAGAAAGAAACCCAGAAGCAGCATGATTAGTACCAGCCAGCCCGTAAAAAACGTTCGTTGATCGACAATCGCCGAAGCCGGCATCTTCAGGGCAGCTTTGTTATATGCGATAGGAATGTCGGTGCGAAAGTAGCTGGCCAGCACCAAGAGGGTAGCGGCAACCGATACAAGGTTTACCGGTACCATGACTTGTGCATACCGCGCAAAGCTGATATCGAAAAAATCCGCCGATACAATATTGACCAGATTCGATACGATCAACGGCAAGCTTGCGGTATCTGCAATGAAGCCGGCTGCCATCACAAATGCAAGTGTCGCGGCCGGGCCGAAGCCCAATGCAGTCAGCATGGCCATCACAATAGGCGTCAGGATGAGTGCTGCGCCATCATTGGCGAACAAGGCAGATACCGCAGCGCCAAGCAGTATCACGAGACAGAAGAGCACGCGTCCCCGTTCCTTGCCCCAACGCGCCACGTGCAGCGCAGCCCATTCAAAAAAGCCCGCTTCATCCAGCAACAGGCTGATAATGATAATTGCAATGAACGTGGCGGTTGCGTTCCAGATAATCGCCCACACCACCGGAATATCGGAAAAGTGTATGGTGCCGGTCATCAATGCCAGCGTTGCGCCCAGCAGCGCGCTCCAGCCCACGCCCAGACCGCGTGGCTGCCAGATGACCAGAATCATGGTGAAGACGAAAATAACGAGGGCAATCAGCATATGAATAGCTCATAAACAGATCCGGCAATAATATGCGGATCAAGAAAAGTGGGCAGCGACAAATCCCCGGGTTATTGCCCGGTTTGTTCACCGACGGGCGCAGTCATTTTTTTGCTTCGTATTCCCGTTTCTTCTGAAGCAAAAGGCAATGCAGCATTTCAGATGACAGGCCGTGCAGCACCAGTCGATGTCCGGCACGCAAAGTGGACAAGGGCACCAGTGGGTGATGATTGTTAACCAGCATCAGGTGCTCCGGGGCCTGCAGGATCTGGGCCGCATAGATTCCGATAGTCTCATCAAGCTGCAGTGAGTTGGCGGCTCGCCAGAAATCATTATCGGTCAACAGCAATTGATACAGTGGAGTAAACAGTTCAATGGCGCTTTGCAGATCCAGTACATTGCTACGTGTCCTGGGCATGTCCTGCAGGCGGACGGTCGGTTCGTGCAACATTGAAAAATCCGGATCCTGCACCGGGCCCAGGCGCTTGCCCGCATCAAGCAAGGCCTGGTTCAAACGGATGACGAAGTTGTAGAGATTGATGTCATGCTTGACGAATACGTGATCTCTCAGGTCATCTATTGTGTCCGGTTCCAATGGGCTTGTCGAAACAGGGGCCGGTGAGTTGGCCGCAATGAAAGCCAGGATCTGGGACCCAAGATGAAAATGCCGCAGGATCAGCCAATTGGCTTGTGGTGATACGAAACGCTTAAGCCCCCACACCAGGATGCGGTGCAGCAGAGCAGACTGGGCCCAGCGCTTTGGCAGAAACGTCTTGACTACCTGGATCAGGATAATGAACAAGCGAGCCAGCGGCCGCAAAAAGGGCAGCAGATATTGGCGCGAACTTGAGCTGGAATCTTCCAGCCAGGCCTGCTTGACCTCATCGGGAAGCGGGGTGCTTTGATCGAGGTAGGAT
>JBOIGK010000698.1:0-2723 GCA_050742695.1 Advenella sp.
TGTGCGAACACTGCCTGAATCCGGCCTGTGTCGCATCCTGTCCATCAGGAGCGATCTACAAGCGCGAAGAGGATGGCATTGTCCTGATCGACCAGGACAAATGCCGCGGCTGGCGCATGTGTGTATCGGGCTGCCCGTATAAGAAAATCTACTACAACTGGCAAAGCGGTAAATCTGAAAAATGCATTTTCTGCTACCCACGCATCGAGGTCGGCCAACCCACCGTTTGCTCGGAGACCTGTGTCGGACGTATCCGTTACCTGGGCGTATTGTTGTACGATGCGGACCTCATCGAAGAGGCAGCATCAGTCGAGAATCCTGAAGACCTGTACGAAGCTCAATTGTCCATCTTTCTGGACCCCCACGACCCAGCAGTCTGTGAACAGGCGCTACGCGATGGTGTTCCTGAAAACTGGCTGGAGGCTGCACGGCACTCCCCGGTCTACAAGATGGCCATGGACTGGAAAGTCGCCTTCCCGCTGCATCCCGAATACCGTACGCTGCCCATGGTGTGGTATGTGCCGCCCCTGTCGCCCATCAGCACCGCCGCCAATGATGGCCGGCTGGAGACCCACGGCCTGCTGCCCGATGTCGATTCCCTGCGTATCCCACTACGCTATCTTGCCAATCTGCTGACCGCCGGAAAAGAAGCACCGGTGCGACTTGCACTAAAACGTATGCTTGCGATGCGTGCCTTCATGCGTGGACGACATGTCGATCGCTATGATGATCCGGTGTTGCTGGACGAGGTTGGTCTGAATATTGGCCAGATTGAGGCCATGTACCGGTATATGGCAATTGCCAACTATGAAGACCGTTTTGTCATCCCCACCGCTCATCGTGAGTATGCGGAAGATGCTTTTGACCTGCGTGCCTCTTGTGGCTTCTCGTTCGGTAACGGCTGTTCGGAAGGCACAACGGAAACCAGCCTGTTTGGCGGCCACAAGGGCATAGGCAAAAAACGCAAGACGATTCCTATACGAGCGGCGGGGCAATAGATGCAAAACCACAACCTCATACTGAGCATGCTTAGCGCGCTGCTTGACTATCCTGATCAGGCGCTGCTCGACTCCTTGCCCGAGATCCGGGAAACCGTCGCTATTCATCCTGCATTACCCTGCGCAACTCGTGCATCGCTGTGCGAGTTGGTCGATTATCTGGACGGCACAGACTTGATGGAGTTGCAAGAATCCTATGTCGCCACTTTTGATCGTGGGCGGAACACGTCGCTTTATTTGTTCGAGCATGTCCATGGCGAATCACGCGATCGCGGACAGGCCATGGTCGATTTGCTGGCCATGTACGAAAAAAGCGGGCTGTTCCTGGGTGCCAAGGAACTACCTGACTACCTCCCCGTGTTTCTGGAGTTCGCTGCGCGCGAACCTGCGAAGCGCGCCCGTAGTCTGCTGGGCGAAGTCGCTGACATTAATCGCACTATTGCCACACACTTGGCCCAACAGGGCATTAGGTACGCGGCTGCCGTTGCTGCGCTACTTCCTTTGGCGGGTGAACCTCCACTGTCCAAAGATGTATGGATCGCCCCGCCCGAGAAAGACAACGCAACCACCGACACTGAGGCTCTGGACAAAGAATGGCAGGACGAGCCCGTTAGTTTCCTCAATGCCCAGGCGCCAACGCAGGACCAGCCTGTCACGTTTTATCCAACCCGCCCGCCCCAATAGGTGCAGCATGTGTAACACCGGTCTTTGACTTTAGCCCGGGTTTATAGAAAAGTGTATTTGGGAGACTGTTAATGAATTCAAGCACCACGAACATGCTGCTATTTGGTGTGTATCCCTATATCTGCATGACAATCTTGCTGCTGGGCAGTTTGATACGGTTCGACCGCGAGCAGTACACCTGGAAAAGTGACTCATCCCAACTGCTCCGGCGCAGACAACTGCGGCTGGGGAGCAATCTTTTTCACTTTGGCATACTGATCGTGATCGCCGGCCATTTTGTCGGGTTCCTGGCACCCCACTGGGTGGTCTCGCCCTTTCTGAACGCATCACAGCACCAATTGCTGGCCATGGTGGGTGGTGGCGCAGCTGGCATCGTCGCTATTGTCGGCTTGAGTATTTTGTTCTACCGCCGGCTGGCCGATCCCCGTATACGGATCAATAGCGCCAGGGCTGACATCGTTGTATTGGTGTTTCTATGGGTGCAGCTTGCCCTGGGTCTGCTTACGGTGCCTATGTCGTTGCAGCATATGGATGGCGCCATGTTCGAAACCCTGACCAACTACGTCAAGGGCATCGTCACTTTTAACCCGGACAGCGCCGCGCTGATCGCAACTGCTCCTTTGGTCTACAAAGCTCATATTTTTCTGGGCTTCACCATTTTCCTGATTTCACCCTTCACCCGTTTAATACACATCTGGAGCGGTTTTGCTACCGTCGGGTATCTTTTCCGCCCTCATCAGATCGTACGCAAACGCTGATACAAGGATAGTTCGCATCATGAATTGCGCTTCAATTGCAGAAATATCTCTGAGCAACAGCCCGCTTCTTGTCAATGGCGTATTGATTGAAGACAGCGCCATCGCTGTCGAAACAGCGTCGCACTCAGAGGAACCCGATCCCGACTTCGCCGCCCGACGCGCGTTGGTGTTGCGCGAACTCCTAACTCAGCAGGCTCGTGCAAAAAATTTACTGGACGATACCTCCAGTATTGATGACGATACGATCGACCGCCTGCTGGCCATGGAATGCGCAATGCCAGAG
>JBOIGK010000699.1:0-3349 GCA_050742695.1 Advenella sp.
GATCGTCGCATGGCCGCCAACGAGGCCACCAACTCCAAGGCCGTACTCGCTGTTATCACAGTCGTGATTGCGATCGGCACGCTGGGCAGTATCGCCAATCCAACGCATGACATCAGCGGACAACTGCCTGATGCCGTAGTAAATGCAGAGCCGGACATGGGCAACAACGCCCATACCGGAGATAGCGACTGGCACGCCTATGGTCGTACGGGTTACGGCCAGCGCTATTCGCCGCTGGACCAGATTACGCCGGACAACGTGAGCAAGCTCAAGCTGGCCTGGTCCTATCAGACCGGAGACGTTAAGGGCGAAGGCGATACCAATGAGTTCACCTACCAGGCAACGCCAATCAAGATAGGCAATACGCTTTATCTGTGTACACCGCACAACTGGGCGATTGCACTGGACGCCGATACCGGCGAGAAAAAATGGGAATACAAGGCCGATGTAGTGGCAGATGGCCAGCGTCAGCACCAGACCTGCCGCGGCCTGTCCTATTGGGCCGGTGATGGCGCCGTAACGGGCGCTGCAGCGTCGGCAACTGGCGAGACCGCAACGGCAGCCGCCGACAATGGTCAGGCTGCTGTGACAGGCACAACACCCGCTACGCCTGCGACAGCCGCTGACTCCGGCGCTGCTTGCAGCACCCGGCTGTTTCTGCCAACAGCCACAGCCAAGTTGATCGCGCTGGATCCGAAAACCGGCGAAGTCTGCAAGGATTTTGCCGATAACGGCGAACTGGATTTGACCCACAACATGCCGTTCAAGCAGCATGGGTATTATTATTCCACCTCTCCACCGGTGGTTGCCGATGGCAAAATCGTGGTGGCCGGTGCAGTCAACGATAACTATGATATCAACTCGCCCTCCGGCGTGATCCGGGCCTATGACGTCCGCAGCGGCAAGCTGTTGTGGAACTGGGACTCGGGCAACCCCGACGATACGGCACCATTTGATCCAAACAATCCGGATCAGAAATACACGGTGAGCTCGCCCAACAGCTGGTCTGTCGGCAGTGTCGATGAAAAACTGGGTCTGGTTTATTTCCCCATGGGTAACCGCACGCCCGATCAACTGGGCCAGTACCGCAATGAGCATGAGGAAAAATATGCAACGTCGGTGGTCGCACTGGACCTGAACAACGGCCAGGCCAAATGGGTTCACCAGTTCATTCACCACGACCTGTGGGACATGGACTCGCCCGCCCAGCCCAGCCTGATGGACATCAGCACCGCCGGCGGCGTGGTGCCGTCCATGGTTGTGCCCACCAAACAGGGTGATATTTTCGTTCTGGACCGTCGTACCGGTGAGGCCGTGTTGCCGGTACGAGAAATCCAGGTCCCACAAGGCACGATTAAAGGCGAACACAGCGCGCCGACACAACCGGAATCGGCATTGAACTTCAAGCCCGATCCCCTGACCGAAGGCAAAATGTGGGGTGGCACGCCGTTTGATCAGCTGTGGTGCCGCATCCAGTTCAAGTCCCTGCGCTACGAAGGCCAGTACACGCCGCCCTCCCTGCAGGGAACGATTGTGTATCCGGGCAACTTCGGCGCCTTTAACTGGGGCGGGATCGCGGTCGATCCAAAACGCCAGGTCATGTTCGGCATGCCCCTGCAACTGGCGTTCGTGTCCCAGCTTGTACCCAAGGAAGCGCTGGGCAAAGATGTCCAGATGAACGTGGGTGAACAGGGCGTCAACAGCAATGAAGGCGCGCCGTATGCAGTCAATATGCATCCGTTCCTGTCGCCGTTGGGCGTACCTTGCCAGCAACCACCCTGGGGCTTTGTGGCCGGGGTCGATCTGCGCACCGGCCAGACGGCATGGAAACACAAAAACGGCACGATCGCCGACCTTTCACCGCTGCCACTGCCCATTACAATGGGCGTGCCGGGCATTGGCGGCCCGATGATCACCGGTTCAGGCGTGGTCTTCATGGGCGCTGCCGTAGATGATTATCTGCGAGCCTATGACCTCACGACCGGCAAGGTACTGTGGAACGCCCGGCTGCCAGCTGGCGGACAGGCAACCCCCATGACCTATCTGAACAGCAAAAATGAACAGATGGTTGTACTGGTTGCTGGCGGCCATGGTTCGGTCGGCACCAAACTGGGTGACTACATCATGGCCTACAAACTGGCGCAGTAACCGGCCAGTGCAACAGGGGGCTCTGCCGCAGCGAACATGGCTGGCGACAGAGTCCCTTGCCTTACTCACTCACCACATTCTGTGCGTGCGCCGACACGCCCCCCGGTTCGCGTTATTCGTGCCCCAGGCGGCGCGAGATGCGTTCTGCGGTATCCAGCAGCATCGGGCGTATGGCGTCTGCCGATGGCGTATGCAAGGCATCGATACGCGCGATATGCGGCACATTGATGGCGGCAATGACCTGACCGTGCTCGTTGCGCACAGGCGCTGCAACATTGGTCACACCCTGAATCTGCCGGCTTTTCATGACCGAATATCCGGCTTTCCTGACCTTGGCCAGTTGCCGACGTAATTGTTCCTCGGGCAAGATGAGCTCGCCGTCTGTCGGAACATGGTTCTGCAGCATGCGCGCGCGTTCCTCGCCATCGCAAAAAGCCAGCAGCACCTGTCCTGACGAGGTATCGCCCAACCCCATTTCGGTTCCCAGTTTGAGGCTGAGCGACCATCTGGCCGGGCTGTCCACCTGGGCGATAATCACCAGTCGGCCCTGCCGGTAAATGCTCAGATGACAGGACTGTTGGCTGCGCACGGCCAGCTCCTGCAGCAGCGGCAAAGCGCATTCGGTCAACTGGCGAACCGGATAATGCCGGTGGGCCAAATGAAACAGCCGCAGTGTCAGCGCGTAACGATCGCTCGCGTCGGCGGCAATATAGCCGAGCTTTTCCAGCACAATAACCATGCGAAAAATTTCACTGACCGAGCGTCCAAGCCTGGCACTCAGTTCATTCATGGTGCAGCCGTGGGTGCTCTCGCTCAGCACTTCAAGAATGGCCATCCCTTTTTCCAGCGCGGGCGCCGAATAACGGGACGGGTTGGCCGCGGGCGTCTTTCCAGTCATAAAAGTTATTTTTTACTAATAAAAGTGATGCCAGAGTATACGAGGTTTTGCCAAGGGCCGACTGGGCATTGGGGTAAATCCTCAGTTACAGAAAGACGACGATGATTGAAGCGCTCCAACTATTCCGGTAAGATAACTTTGTTTATATATCAAAACAACTTTTATTAATGAAAACGCAAGGAGAATCCCCATGGGACAGCGTCTGGCAGGAAAAACCGTACTTATCACCGCAGCAGGCCAGGGCATCGGCAGGGCGACGGCGGAACTGTTCGTCAGCGAAGGCGCCAAAGTGTATGCCACCGA
>JBOIGK010000700.1:0-3536 GCA_050742695.1 Advenella sp.
GCCGACCGGCAACTATTGATGGAACGGGGCGTATTGCAGGCAGCCTAATCGCGCGCAGCGCACCTGCCATGCCCTGCAGCGCGAAGGAGAGAGCATGTTCATAGATACACATTGTCATCTCGACGCATCCGAATTTAATGACGATCGCAATGCGGTTATAGCGCGTGCTGAACACGCCGGGGTCAAACGGATCGTTATCCCCGCCATCGGGCGCAGCAATTTTTCCACGGTTCGGCAATTGGCTCACTCTTTTGCCGGTGGCTATTACGCGCTTGGCATTCATCCTTTATTCGTTGCGCAGGCGGCGAACGAAGATCTGGATGTCCTGGCGCAGGAAATAGAGCGGTCCCTGCCTGATCCGCGATTTGTCGCCATCGGCGAAATCGGCCTGGATTTTTTCGTCAAGGAGATTGCCCAGGGGCCGCCGCGTGAACGCCAGGAGTACTTCTACCAGCAACAGCTCAGACTGGCGCGCGAGTACGATTTGCCCGTGCTGCTGCATGTGCGGCGCTCTCAGGATATTATTTTGAAGTACTTGCGTCGCTACCCGGGCATCGGCGGTATTGCCCACGCCTTCAATGGCAGTGATCAGCAGGCTGATCATTTTGTTGGCCTGGGGTTTGCCTTGGGCTTTGGTGGCGCTATGACATTTACCCGCGCGCATCAGATCCGTCGGCTGGCCTGCCGCGTACCGCTGGCCAATATCGTGCTGGAAACCGACGCTCCGGATATTCCCCCGGCCTGGCTGCACGAGGATCGCCCTCGCAATACGCCGGAGCAGATTCCTGCCATCGCCCAGGTGCTGGCTCACTTGCGTAACCTGTCAGTCGATGAGATTGCCCAGGCAACTGGTGCAACTTCATCGCAGGTTCTGCCGCGATTGGCCACGTCCTGAGGTTCGAAAAAAGCGGCCCTGACCAATTTCGGGCCGCAGCCGTACGCCGTCGTATGCCGCAATGGCAAAGGCTGAACTGCTTCATGATAGTACGGACGCCACACTACCCATTCTTGTTGGCGCTTGTCGTGTTGCCTGATTGATAAATCGGTCACGGTCATCTTGTAGTGCAGGGCGGACAGTTGAACAATGGCAGTAGCAAGATTGTTGATCCTGACCCGGCCTTATGCATGCGCATCCTACGCTTTCTATTTTTTTTCCTTCGCTCCCTGTGTGCGCTACTGAGATTTCGCCTGCGCGCGACACGTTACCGGCGCGCGCTCCAGATCCTGTTGTGCAGCCCTTGCGCTTACCTGCATCGGTATGGATTGGCAGCGTCGCGCTGGGCATTGCCATTGTGCAATGGTGTCCGGAGCTACCTTCGTTACGTGTGTTGATTCCAGTATGGCTGGCCTGCCTGTGTATCGGGTGGCTGTCGACGGCGTTATTGCAGGGATCGTCAAATGGGGTGCGGACACCACAAACCTGGCTATTGAAACGGGTGCGCACAGCGCTCCGGGCAACAGGGGGCAACGTCAGGGATCGCACCGACAGCTACAGCGATAGCAATACAGATACACGGGCTTGTCGGTTCATGTTAATTCTTATCCAGGTCGCATTGCCACGTAGTGTGCTGGGTCTGTGCCTGATCAGCGGAATGCTGTATTCGGTCTGGCGGGCGCAATGGCGCCTGGCAGATAGCCTTGATCTGCGACTGGAAAATCGTCCGCTGTCGGTGCAGGTGCAAGTGACCGGGCTGCCGCGTGATCTGATTAACGGGTGGGCATTCGAGGCGCGTATTGTCGCGGGTGCGCTTGCGCAGCGCGTACCTGAACGGGTGCTGCTACGCTGGTATACGGGCTCGCGCAGCGGACCGTTTATACCACCGCAACGACCAGCGGCAGGTTTGCCCGATCTGCGTCCCGGACAAATATGGCAAATGACGGTAAAGCTCAAACGCAATCATGCACTACGCAATTTTCATGGATTCGATTACGATGCCTTTCTATTTGCTGCAGGTGTGCGCGCCAGCGGCACGGTCATCGGTTCCGGGCGCCTGCTGCGTGATGAAGTCTGCAGCGCATGGAGACCCTGTATTGAACGGGCTCGGTTCGTTCTGCGCCGCGCATTGAACCACGTGCTGCAAGATAAGCGCTACGGTCCGGTGATTGTCGCACTTGTCATGGGAGACCAGAACGGCATAAGCAACGAAGACTGGCAGGTCTTCAATCTCACTGGCATTACACATCTGGTGTCTATCAGCGGTTCGCACATTACCATGCTCGCTGCCATGGGCAGCCTGGGCGTATTTGGGCTGTGGCGACGGTTGCGTCTGCAAGGCAAGCAACTGGCTGAGCGCAGACCGGCCCAGATCGTGGCCGCCAGTGGGGGATTGCTGGTTGCTGCTACCTATTCAGTGCTGGCAGGGTGGGGCGTCCCGGCGCAGCGCACCTTTATGATGCTTGCAATATTCTGGCTGTCGGTCGTCTGGCGCGCCCGCGTCAGAAGTACAACTTTGCTTGCTCTGGCAGCTTTGTGCATACTGTTGCTGGATCCGTGGGCAGTGCTGTCTATCGGATTCAGCCTGTCCTTTGCTGCTATTGCCAGCCTCATGTTGTGGGGATCCCGCAGCAAGCAATACGTGTCGGCAACGCCAAGTCTGGTGAACAGAGGTTTGCAGCGCTTGTGGGACGCCGCAAAAATGCAGCTATTCATGAGCGTTGCCTTGGCGCCGTTGCTCATAGGCCTGTTTCAACAGTATGCTTTTGTGTCGCCGCTGGTCAATGCCTTTGCTATCCCTGTGATCGGTGGGTTGGTTACGCCGCTGGCGCTGCTACTGGCCGTGCTCTGCGCTACCGGCTTGTGGCCATCAGCTGCCGGCTGGGTGGCCGATGGCGCGCATCGGCTGCTTGAGACTGTGTTAGCTGGGGCGCATGTATTAGCTGGCATCGAATGGGCGACGCCCGATTTTCCTGCCGTACCTGGCCACTGGATTGGTCTGGGTATGCTCGGGTTGTTGGTGTTCGTTCTGCCCAAGGGCATTCCTGGGCGCGGCTTCGGTTTGATCTTGCTGATCCCTTTATTATTTTTTCGGCCACTCCGGCCGTTGGCGGGAGACTGGTTCATGACCGTGCTGGATGTCGGGCAGGGCGCTGCGGTGCTGATCAGTACGCAGCAACATCACCTGCTGTTTGATACGGGCCTGCGCAGCAGTGTCGCTAACGATAGCGGCACCCTGGTTATCGTTCCTTATCTGCGGGCCGCGGGCATTAATGCGCTGGACGAGTTGATCGTTTCCCATTCCGATCTTGATCATGCCGGCGGAGCGGGCAGTGTGTTGCAGCAGGTGAATGTGAAGCACGCCTATGCCTCATTTGCACTTAATCATTACCTTGAACGCGAACAGGATGCCCTGCAGCGAAATCTGCTTGTGAAAAACCAACAAGCGACCCTTGATTTTTGCCAGCGCGATGTAAGCTTTGAATACGATGGCGTTCAATTTCGTTTCTATCATCCAGCCGAAATTAAGGGGATGCCCGCCAAGGCGGATAACGATCACAGTTGTGTTTTGCGGATACAGGGCAGGCATCATTCCGCGTTA
>JBOIGK010000701.1:0-7864 GCA_050742695.1 Advenella sp.
GCGTATATGCGTCGTGCAAATCGGCCGTCAACTCTTCTGTTGTGTCGATATTCCCGGGTTCCATACCAATGGCCCTTACCCGATTCTGGACATCGGGCTTTTGGAAGTATTCGATTGCTGTGTCGCGCACTTTCTGCTGAATGTCTTCAGGCGTATTCGGACTGGACCACACCCCAAACCAACCCGCCTTGGATAGCTCTGGATAACCCAGTTCCTTGAAAGTCGGCACATTCGGCAGTTCGTGAATCCGGGTTGGATAGCTGACTGCGATGGCGTTGATTTTCCCGCTCTGGATCAAAGGCAACGATGTCGTGATGCCATCGAACATCAACGGAAACTGCCCGCCCATTAAATCCACCAGCGCCTGGGGCGAGCCTTTGTAGCCCACATATTGCATATTCATTTGAGCGAGCTGGCCCAACAGCATCCCCGACGTGTGTCCCCGCATCCCCGTCGCATATGAGGCGAAATAAACGCCATTTTTTTGCGCCTGGCCAAATTTGATTACATCTTTAAGGTTTTTGAGGTTCAGGTCTTTGTTCGCAACCAGTATCAGCCCTGTGCGACTCAATTGTGCCAGTGGTTTGATATCCGAAAATGGCTGATAATTCACTTTGTAGGCCAACGGCACTTCAGTGACCGCTCCTGACTGGATAACCAGGAAGGTATATCCCGTCTTGCCCTGATTCATCAAATCGCGGATAGCAATGCTGCCGGAGGCACCTGGTTTGGACTCGACGATGACCGGCTGTTCGAAGCGTTGGTGAATTCCTTCGGCGAGCAAACGCGCCAGGATATCAGCACTGCCCCCGGCCGGTCCCGCCACCACCAGACGTATGGGCTTGGTCGGCCAGGCCTCATCAGCGGATGCCGTCGGACTGATTACCGCCAGGCTCAGCACTGTCACCAGGCACCCAAGCCAGCCTCTGTTTATTTGTTTACACATTTTTGTCTCCTAAAATTTTTTTTAAATTGAACAAGACCGCTTGAACGCAAGCTCGCTCATTGACCGCCAAGTTCTTGGATAAGCTGCTCAGCCCTTAACCACTCACCGAATCCGGACGCGGGATTCAGATGTCCCACTGCCCCCAGCTCTACGAACCGGCTTCCCCAGTCCTGCGCTAGCGCATAGGCCCGATCCAGGCCACACAATGGGTCGTTGCTGCTGGCTGCCAGGATACTGGGGAACGGCAGCGGGCTGCGGGGAATCGGCAACCAGCCATGGCTGTCCAGTTGTTGGATGGTAGGGTAGCCAGTCGGCAGCGGTGTTTCCATATCGGACGGTGTGGCCAGAAGAGCACCCTGAATCGTTCGCGTCGCGCGCAAGCCCCAATGCGCCACCATGATCGCGCCTGCGCTGTGCGCCACGATAATGACAGGGCCTTCTATTGCTGCCAGTGCACGCTCAATCGCATCGACACGGGCAGAACAACTGAGCGTGTCTTGCTGCAGCGGCGCAACGCTGTGCGCTTTGGGGAGCCTGGCGGCCAGCAGGGTTTGCCAGTGATCTGCAACATGGTCCCGCAAACCCGGGACGATCAGGACGGTAGCTTGAGTAGGCATCATTGATTCAATCAGAAGCGTTAAAAAGGAATTTCGCCGACGATGGCCGCCCGTTCCATCATGCGATGGCTTGGCGGGTAGTCCATTACTGCATAATGTTGCGTAGCACAGTTGTCCCAGAACGCTACGCTGTTTTTCTCCCATCGAAAGCGCACCTGGAATTCGGGAATCGTCGCCTGGCTGACAAGATAGCTCAGCAACTGTGTCGCACCAGGTGCTTTGTCCAGTCCGAAACGGACGTTGGCCGAGGTATTGTAGTTGGTGAAATGCGTGGTAAAGCTGCCGTTCACAAACAGAATTCTTTCACCCGTTTCGGGGTGGATTCGAACTACCGGATGTTCCGTATCGGGAAATCGGTTTTTAAGCGCCAGCCGTTTTTCGATGGGCATGGCTGCCCCAAAACTGGCCTCTATACTATGACGGGCCCGAAGCCCTGCTATCTTGAACTTGATTTCTTCCGGCAACTGGTTATAGGCCTCTGCCATGTTCACCCACATGGTGTCTCCGCCCACAGGCGGACACTCAACGCAGCGCAATACACAGCCCATTGGGGGTTTGTCACGCCATGTCGCGTCGGTGTGCCAGGAATTTTCGTTTCTTTCCAGCGGGCTGTCGGGGGTTTTGTAGATTTGCACCAGGCCCGGATAATCCGGATGGCTACCCACTACGGGATGGTCTTCCAGTTCGCCGAAACGGCGCGCGAAGGCAACATGTTCTGCACGGGTAATATCCTGATCTCGGAAAAATAGCACGCGATACTTGAAAAACAGCGTTTTTACCTCTGCCAGCAAATCGCCATCTTCAGCAACTGCGCCCAGACTCACATTACTCAATTGCGCGCCAATGGTGCAGGTCATTGGTTCGACGCGTATCGATTTGGTTAACGATGCCGCACGTACCACTGCCGGGGCCGGGGCCGATTGATGATCTTGTTCCATCTCTTGTCTCCAGTGTAGAATAGCCTGATGCCCTACTTGGTATGTCAAGTGTGGTCGTATCTGGAAATGTGCGCTTGTCCTTAGATGACATTCGTTTTGCATTTTATGTCACCTTGATCTGAGCGAGGAAATTGTGCCTCTAGTCCGTGCCGCCTGTCTTACCAACTATCGTGAAGTGGCCACCGCATCCGGATTGAATCCGGTGCGTATGCTCCTAGACGCAGGGCTCAACCCAAGCGTGCTTGACGAGCCCGATCTCATGATTCCGGTTGAGGCCGTCAGTCGCCTGCTGCAGGCTTCGGCTGACGCATCCGGCAATCGAAGCTTTGGCCTGTCCATGGCCAGGTCGCGACAGCTCTCCAATCTTGGCGCTGTGGGCTTGCTCATGCGCGACCAGGTTACCTTGCGCGACTCCCTTCAGATGCTCATACGCTATCAATCGCTGCTAAACGGCGCACTTTCCCTGACCCTGGAGGAAAGTGGCGATACCGTAGTGATCCGCGAAGCCGTGCTGGCCGGAGGCGTACATCAACCTACTCTTCAGCGCGTCGAGCTGGTACTGGGAGTGACGGTACGTCTGATACGCCAGCTGTCGGGTCAGGATTGGCGACCACGACGTATTTGCCTTGAGCACAGCGCCCCCCACGACCTGGGTATACACACCCAGGTATTTGCCTGTCCCATTGAATTTGAGGCCGACTTCAATGGCATTGTCTGCAACAAGACCGATCTGGATGCCCCCAACCCTACCGCAGATCCCGCCATGATCCGCTATGCCCAGAAGTTGCTGGAAGACTCCCTGCGACTGTCTGAATCCCGCATCCTGGATGATGTTCGACGCACCATTTTTCTGCTGCTGCCCAGCGGACGCTGCAGCATTGAAAAAGTTAGTGAGCATTTGGGTGTGGTACCCCGAACGGTGCAGCGTCGGTTAGCCGAACATGACCAAAGTTTCTCGTCCATGCTTAATGACATCCGCAAGGAACTGGCAGCCCGCTATGTCTATGAAAGCAATCGTTCTTTGACAGACATTGCTGAGAGCCTGGGTTTCACCGCTCCCAGCAGCTTCTCTCGCTGGTATCTGGCGCAGTTTGGCATAAGCGCCAAAGAAAGCCGAGCTCGGCGCCTTACCGGAAATAAAAAAAAATAGTGGCGTAAGAAACAGATAGTTTGATGCCCTGCCAGTAACCCGGGCTGCCTGCATCAGGCCATTCTTGATACCCGACTACGTCTGCCAATCGGCGTCATTCGGGTATACGCCTCGTGCTGTTGGCATTTGCTATTTCGATTCTTCGGACATCGCGGGCAACGTGTCCATCAGCTTACGATTCTGCGTGATCGTATCCGCCATTTTCTTCTGCAAGGCATCGACTGACAGAGAGGGCGGCATCTCCAGGCCATTAGCCGTCAATTTTTTCCGGAACCGTGAATCACGCGTGATTTTCTGTACTTCCTGACCAATACGTTCGGCCATAGGTGCGGGCGTGCTGCTAAGCAGGAATACACCCACGCTGGCATCAGGCATCACAAATTGCGGCATCTGCAGCTCAGAAAAACTCGGTACGTCTGGTAAATGTTCCGAGCGCGCAGAAGACACCACAGCCAAACCCTTCAGTTTTCCAGATTTGATCAGTGAGGCGACGTTGCTTACCACTTCGAATGCCATCTGCACCTGATTCCCCAGTACATCGGTCATCGCAGGGGCAGAGCCTTTATAAGGCACTACCAGAATTTTACCGCCGCTTTGTTTGCGCAGCAGTTTACCCAGCAGATCGGATCGCGTCCCCATACTAAGACTGGCTACACTGACCGATTCGCCCGGTTTTTCCGCCTGACCAATTGCGCTCTTAACATCATTGGGCGCAAAATTGGCATTGGCCACCAGCACATGCACCATGCGCGCGACTTCGGCCACATAGGTAAAGGTCTTGTTGGGATCAAACGGCATTTTTACGCTGAGCGGGAAGTCGGTCAGGACACTGGAGGGCGCGACCATCATCGTATAGCCGTCTGCCGGCGCATTCATCACGGTACGCTCGGCAATGACGGCCGAGCCACCGGGCTTGTTTTCCACGATGACCGGTTGCCCTAGGTTGTGGTGCAACTGTTCTGCCAACAGCCGCGCTACGCCGTCCGTGATACCACCTGGAGGGGCTGGAACCACCAGGCGGATCGGCTTGTCAGGCCATTGCTGGGACATGGCAGCAGGAGTAGCGGCAAGACACAGCAGCGCCGCGCCGGAAAGAATGCAACCTCGCAGGAATAAGCCCGTTAGCATATCGTTTACCTTGGAAAAAATTGTTTCACAATACGAAAATCGAGGAACCCGTCGTTTTACGTCCTTCCAGGTCCTGATGGGCCTGTACCGCATCCTCCAGCGCGTAACGCTGATTGATTTCTATTCGGATTCTGCCCGCGGACACATGGCCGAACAATTCACCCACCAGTTCCTGCTTTTCCTGCGGGTCAGCAATGTAGTCAGCCAGCCCTGGCCGTGTCAGGTAGATCGAACCCTTGCGCGCGAGAATCGCGGGGTCAAACGGTGGAATCTTGCCCGATGCCGTGCCGACGCATACCATTAGTCCCCGGCGCTTGAGCGAATCCAGAGATGACATGAAGGTTGCCTTGCCCACGCTATCGAACACCACAGACACACCCACACCGTTGGTAATCTCGCGGGCCCGCGCAGCAACATCTTCATGACTGTAATTGATGATGTGATCGCATCCATGGGCGCGTGCGATTTCGGCCTTTTCCTCTGTGGACACGGTTCCGATCACGGTCAGGCCGAGTAACTTGGCCCATTGCGAAACGATCAGCCCGACACCCCCTGCTGCAGCGTGCAATAGAATGGTCTCGCCGGACTGAAACGGATAGATCCTGCGCATCAGATAAGCAGCCGACAAGCCGCGCATCGTCATGGCCGCCGCCGTTTCACAACTGATGGCCTCGGGCAGGCTTATCAACAGATTGGCATCCAGCAGTCGGTCGGCACTATATGCGCCCAAGGTATTGGTAAACCCGGTGTACGTGACCCGATCGCCAACTTTGATATGGGAAACACCGTCACCCAGCGCCTGCACCACGCCCGACGCCTCGTTGCCGATACCGCTAGGCAACGGAACCGGATAAATGCCACTGCGAAAATACGTGTCGGCAAAATTCAACCCCACTGCCTCGTGCCTGATACGCACCTGGCCAGGGCCCGGATCGCCCACCTCTTCATCCTCAAAACGTAAAACCTCTGGCCCGCCGGTTTCGTGGAATTTGACGACTTTACTCATATTGCCTCCTGTTTGGATTTAAAAGCGCTGTTTTATGTCCATGATGCAGGCTGGCCAGGCATTGCACTTGCTGTTTCGTGTCTGACACTTTTCTTTTTACGACAGCATCCATTCATTACGCCGCGACCATCCAGCTTGCGCCGCATTCGCTGTCATTGTCGCCAATTAGCAAGGCATAGTCCCCATTTGCAAAGTGAGCGCACGTAGGCCGCCTGATAATGACTTGACGCATTTCAAACCGGAGACATATCACCATGAACTTTCTTGACGGACATCTATATCCCGAAAACCAGCAACCCTTGATCATCACCGCGGCCCCTTATGCACCAGGCTGGATTCCCTCGGATTTTCCCGAAGACATTCCTGTCACAATGGAAGAACAAATCCAGAAGGCAGTCGATTGCTACGAAGCCGGCGCTACCGTATTGCATCTGCATGTGCGCGAACCAGACGGCAAGGGCAGTAAGCGCCTTTCCATGTTTAATGAATTGATCGCCGGTGTACGCGAACGCGTGCCGGAAATGGTCATCCAGGTAGGCGGATCCATCAGCTTCGCACCAGAATCGGACGGCGCCGCCGCCAAATGGCTGAGCGATGACACCCGCCATATGCTGGCCGAGCTCGAGCCCAAGCCCGACCAGGTGACCGTGACAGTCAACACGACGCAGATGAATGTGACCGAGCACGCCGGAGAAGACGATTTCAGGGGAGTTTCACGCGGCTTCCCTAATCTGTATTCCACCTACAAAGATATGATCGTGCCGTCGAACCCCAGTTTTGTCGAAGAGCACATCCGGCGCCTGACTGCCGCTGGCATCCAGAGCGAATTTCAGTGCTACAACATCAACAGTTTCGAGACGATCGAGCGAATGATCCGCCGGGGTGTCTACAAAGGTCCATTGGTCATGAACTGGGTGGCGATCAGCGGCGGCATGGATCAGGCGAACATCTACAATCTTGCCAACTTTCTGCGCGCGGCCCCCGATGGCGCAGTGATCACCGTGGAGAGTTCCGTGCTCAATGTGCTGCCGGTGAATATGATCGGCATTGCGCTGGGCCTGCACGTGCGCTGCGGCATTGAAGATGTTCTTTGGAATCAGACGCGCACGGGAAAAATGAGCTCGGTTGAGCAGATCAAGCAACTGGTGCGCATTTCCGGCGAGTTTGGCCGCCCTATCGCCACAGCGCAACAGGCACGGGAAATCATGAAGATCGGCGTCTTCTACGAAACGGCGGACGAAACGCTTCAGGCCAACGGCTTTGCGCCCAACAGAAAGGGCGCAAACCAGGGATTCTTGCGCAAACCGGACTAAGATGTTTTGGTGTGCTCCTACCCATAGAAATATAAATTATCGCTATTCTGAATTTATCTGACATCATTTATATTTCTCATCCGCGCATGGAAAATACCGCGTTTTGCATTTGAGATAAAACATAGGCACCAAGGCAGGCTCCCTATGTTTTTCCATATGCAAAGCAAAAAATAACGATAAATCGATAATTATTTTAATCAATCACGGTATGCGAGGGACAACCCCGCCACGCAGTGCACTTTCGTAACGACCAGGCCGTAAAACAATATAAAATCAACGCTACCTGCATCCAGCCGGATACTGCGGGCGTTGACCTTGTGAGAAATCGGAGTACACGTGATCAGACTGAGTGGAAAACTAATCTGTAAAAGCCTTGAAGAATCCGAATTAATCCGTCGTTTTCTTCCTGAACATATCCGTTTGACAAAAAATGAACCCGGATGCGTGGCCTTTGAAGTGAAAGAAACCGCTGACCCATTGGTGTGGACGGTTGAGGAATTGTTTGTGGATCAAAAAAGTTTTGAAGCCCATCAGGGGCGAACAAAAAAATCCAGTTGGGGTGTTGAAACCGGCGCGATTCAAAGGCAATACGAGATACAGGAAGTGTCATAGGCACGGCATTCTTTGCCCAAACCCCATAACTACAGTTGTCATTGCTGCACATCACAAATGGCAGTTAACAAATGACAATTGGAGTCAGCGGGCAGCGTAATTCATGACAATCCCAGCAGTGTCATCAACAGGCCAATTGCGTAATCACAGAATC
>JBOIGK010000702.1:0-5024 GCA_050742695.1 Advenella sp.
ACTTCGGGCAGTCCGGCCCGACGCTGAAAGAGCGCGCCGCGCTGCGATAACGCTGTGACAGAAGAAGGAGTAAGAAAGGGAAAGAATAACGGTTGCGATAAAGGTGAGAAGCAGTACGTGACCGTTATGCAATGCAAAAGCGTCCATCAGGGCCAGGCGCAGATGACCCCCAGCCCTGATGAATTAAACACAGCCGACAACGCCCTTTTCGGCCAGACATGCTATAGCATCTTTCGTATAGCCGATCTCTTCCAGAATCTCCGACGTATGCTCACCCAGCAATGGTGGCGTTCGACTCACGCCTCGGGGTTCACTATTGAAGGTGACCGGATAGGCGATGTGTCGCAAATCTCCCAGTTTCGGGTGTTTGCTTTGCACCACAATATTTCTTGCCTTGACCTGTTCGTGCGATAGCGCCTGATCAAGCGTATGCAACGGCGCGACTGGAACACCAGCGCGACGCAGCCGTGATAGCCAGGATTGCGTGGTATCCTGGTCCAGCACTTCCTGGACCAGCGCGCAGGTTTGCTCAAAGCGATTCACACGCTGCGCATTGGTACTGAAATCGGGATCGTCTGCATAATGTGCCAGCCCGGCCTCCAGGCAAAAGCGCTGCCAAAGCCGATCGTTGCCAACACCGAGCATCAGCTCCCCATCTTTGGTGCGAAACGCCTGATAAGGGCACAGTGACGGATGCGCCGTACCCATTCTGGACGGTGCAACACCTGAAAACCAATAGTTATGAGACATATATCCCATAAACCCCATGGCGGTATCCAGCAAGGAGACTTCGATATAACCTCCCTTTCCCGTATTTTTTTTGTGCAGAACGGCTGCCAGGATACCGGAGACGGCGTGCAACCCCGTTCCCAGATCCACCGGAGAGAAGCTGACCCGGGCCTGGGGGCCGTCTTGCTGACCAATAGTGCTGATCATGCCACTGAACGCTTGCAGCATGACATCGTATCCAGGCTCTTCGCCCCAGGGTCCGTCGCGCCCGTATCCTGATATTTCACAATAAATAAGGTTGGGGTTGATGTCGCGCAAGCTCTGGTAGTCAACGCCAAGTCGCTGCGCCGTACCGGCGCCAAACCCCTGTATGACCACGTCGGCGCGTGCCACCAGTTCACGAACGATTTGTTTGCCTTCCGGTGACTTCAAATCCAGCGCCAGGCCCCGCTTGTTGTGGTTGACCGCCATAAATGAAGCCGATTCCCCTTCCTTTTGGGGTAACCAGCCGCGCGTCTCATCGCCGGATCCGGGCGGCTCTACTTTAATGACATCGGCACCAAGATCGCCAAGATACTGTCCGCATAACGGGCCGGCAAGCACTTTGCTGAGGTCTAATATTCGTATTCCTTGAAGCGGACGCATCTGTTTTTCCAATATCGTGATTGCTTATGCTTTATCTATACGCTGCCCGAAACACTTCGCCAGGCGCGAATGCATGCGGGTCGATTAAGCTTGCCTTTTACGAAGCAGGTATTTTTGTGTGCCTTCCAGTACAACAACTTCATTCTGATTGATAATGGTCGATTGCATCACCAGCACACCCGTTGTACGCCCGGCAATCAGTTCAGAAACCACCAAAGAACAATAGAGCGTATCGCCGACAAAAACCGGATTAAGAAACTTGCTGCTTTGTTCGATAAAGGCCTTCAGGGACTCTTCCACGCAGTGTGGAAACAGACCGGCACCGGCCGCTGTCTGAATGAGCACCTGAAACCCATGCGCCAGCATATGCGGCATGCCATGAGCCCGACAGTACTCCACGTCATAATGCACCGGATGATTATCGCCGCTGGCCAGTTGAAAGGCCGCAAACAACGCTTCGGTCATGGTTCTTGAAGGTATATTGAACCTGTCTCCGATTTCAAAATCTTCGAAGTATTTTTGTGCACACAGTGAATGCGAGATCATATTTTTTCCAGTATTTACGTTGCCGTGTCCGGCTCAATTGGTTGCCATGTCTGAAGCTTTGACGACGGCGCTCCATTTTTTCTGTTCTGCAGCGATGAAATCTTTCAGGGCTTGTGGATCGGGCTTGCTTTCAAGCAACAAGCCCATCTGATCGGCCTTTTGCATTAAGCCCTCGTCGTTCAGTGCCGCTTGCAGACTGGAACGCAAGGCTTCAATCACGTCCTTATCTGTTTTGGCGGGCACCTGCATTGCGTTCCATGTATACGCTTCGTAGCCTGGTAATGCTTCGGCAATGGCCGGAATATCCGGCGTCTGGGGTAGTCGCTCACTCATGCTGGTGGCGATCAAACGGACTGTTTTTGCCCGTACCTGCGCCAGCGCCGTTGGCGCGCTATCGACCATGAACTGAACGTGGCCGCCAATCAAGTCTGCCATCGCGGGTGCGCTGCCCTTATAAGGTATATGCCTGGCATTGAATTTCCCAACATGGTTCAGCAACGCACCGCCCAAATGAGGCGCACTGGCGATACCGGCGGAACTGTAATCGGTCTTTTCCGAATTCTGTTTCAAGTATTCAAGAAACTCGGCCAGGTTCTTAACCGGCAGATCATTGTTTACGACCAATGCCAGCGGAGCGCGCGCCGCCAGCCCGATAGGGGCAAAATCGTCGTTCGAATAGGACAGCCTGCTGTGAAGCGCCGGATTGACCGCATGCGCCACCGTGGACATCAACACGGTATAGCCATCGGGAGCCGCCTTGGAGACAAACTCCGTACCGACAATGGTGCCTGCACCTGCCTTATTTTCAACGATCATTGTTGTGCCCAGCTTTGTTCCCCAGACATCAGCCAGCGCGCGTGCAAATGTATCGGTCGGGCCACCGGCAGCATAAGGCACCACCAACCGGACTGGTTTTTCAGGATAGGCAGCGTGGGCAGCGATAGATACAACGCCCAGCGAAAGGGCAGCAATAATTCGTTTGGTGAGTGATGTCATTTGTCGCCTCTGTCATTTATAGTCGGTCAACTATATCTATCCTCACTGACGGCCGTCCAGTTGAAAATATTGCCATAGCGTTAGAAAAAATCTAATAAACTATGGTTTTATTCCAGAATAACCATAATCCAACCATGCGATATGAGCTCACTGATATTCGTGTTTTTATGGCTATTGCCGATGCAAAGAACCTGAGCACCGGGGCGATGAATATGCACATGACCGCGCCTTCGGCCAGTTATCGATTAAAAAACCTCGAAAATGCATTGGGTGTATCGCTATTTGATCGAACAGCCAGGGGCATGGTCCTGACTTCTGCCGGGGAGTCGGTATATCGCTATGGCGAGGCCATGCTCTCAAGCGCAGACCAATTGCGAACCGAGATGACCCGCTATAACGCCGGTGTTACCGGGCATATCAAGGTTTTTGCCAATAGCAGCACCTTGAGTCCGTTACCGGTACCGCTTAGTCGTTTTCTGGCCAGCCACCCGACGATCAATATTGAGCTGCAAGAGCATCTGAGCGAAGAAAGCGTCAGGGCGGTACACGATGGCCTTGCCGATATCGGAT
Organism: Advenella sp.; assembly: GCA_050742695.1. Classification (GTDB taxonomy): domain Bacteria; phylum Pseudomonadota; class Gammaproteobacteria; order Burkholderiales; family Burkholderiaceae_B; genus Advenella. The sequence continues at coordinate 3,487 of JBOIGK010000702.1, forward strand.
TGGTTGCCAGCGTAGTCCATTTGCGAGGATTGGAGGCCATTGAGTATGGCCATGACGAGCTCGTTTTTGTAACGCCGCGCGGCCATCCGCTCACCACAGCGGATCGCGTCACGGTGGATATGGCTTTGGAGCATGAGCTGGTATCGGTAGGCAAACGCAGCAGCAACTTTCTTTATTTACAGCAAATTGCCAATAAGCTGAACAGAAATATGAATGTCCGCGTACACCTGCCTGATTTCGAAGCCGCGTTGCACTGCGTACAGGAAGGCGTGGGTATTTCCCTGGTGCCGCTGTCGGTTGCCAGGCGCTCCGTCAAAAGAAAACTGGTCGACATTGTGCATCTGAGCGACCCCTGGGCCAAACGCAATCAGCTGATCGTCATGCGATCGTTTTCCGCGCTGCCCAAATATACGCAGGAATTTATCCAGATGCTCGCTGCCGGATGATCTGCCGCCCCGCCTGCCGCTCGTTTTCCAATAGAAGCTCGCCAATAGCAGAGGCTTAACGACATCTACAAAAACGTCTGCGCAATCTCCTGTGCCGTGCGCTGCAGTTGCGGCATCAGTTCCATCAACTGATCAAAGCTCTTTTCCTCTTCAAATGCCTGCACGGCGATTGCAGCGCAGATCCGGTTCTTGCCCAATGAAACCGGGACCGCGATGGCATTCATGCCTTCCACATGCTCGTGGCGGCTGATGCCGTAACGTCGCTTTCTGGTTCGCGCAAGTTCGGCCTCCAGTTGCTCCGGCTGCGTAATGCTTTGCGAGGTTCGAGCACGCAGCGGCAGCGTGTGCAACAGTCGGTCGCGCCGCTGCTTGGGCAACAGGCTCAATAACAGTTTGCCGCTGGCCGAACAATGCATCGGTACATGCGAGCCAGGTTTTAGGCCCAGCTTGATAGCCGCAGGATGTTGTGCCCGATCCAGATAAATAATTTCATGACCGCTGATCGCCGTCAGGTTGCAATTTAACTGCACCCGCTCGACCAGCTCGCTCAGCAAAGCGTGCCGGGCAACGGCCAGACTACCCGAGCTCATGAGCACCTTCACCGAGAAGTTGCGTATCCGCGCCGAGCATTCATATTTTTTACTGTCTGACACCTGCACGATCAGCCAGGCTGCCTCCAGCAGCTTGACGATACGGTGCACGGTCTGTTTGGGCAGATTGATCTGCTCGACAATTTCGCTCAATTGCATGGGTCGGCCAGCCACGGCCAGTATTTCCAGCACACGAAACGACCTGATGGCTGCCGCGTTTTCCGTTGCGCTCATATCCTTGCTTCCTCCTTTGTTGCGGGCTCTGGGGCCTCTTGTTTTTCCTCTTCACTATAGATTCTTTGTCCCGAAAATCAACAAAAAGCATTTCTTGTGCTCTGCGGCAAATGCGAAATGTCGATTTTCGGGACTTTTGACCGTTGAGCATACCCTATATTTTCAGAAATATTACAAATTCGATTTCATTAGTCCAGGGAGCAACAATGGATACCATCAACAGAAGCAGTCCGGAATACATCACGCAATCGGTCTTACAACTGGTGCA
>JBOIGK010000703.1:0-13296 GCA_050742695.1 Advenella sp.
GCCTGGTTCATGCCGATCCTTCGGCAGAATTACCGTTAGCCGCCGTCGTTCTGGAAGCCACCCTGCGCCTATGCAGCAAAGCCGATGGCGAACGAGAGATCGCAGCTCAGGAGTTTTTTCTGGGCCCCATGTTCACCGCTACCGCCGAAACTGAATGTCTGACCAGTATCGAATGGCCCATTTGGGAAGGTAGCGGCGTCAGAACCGCTTTCGACGAAGCCGCTATGCGACACGGCGATTTTGCCATGGCGTCTGCCGCGTGTCAGTTACAGATTGATGAAAATGGCGTCTGCCAACGAGCGGCTATAGGTATAGGCGGCCTGGACGGTGTGCCGCGCTCTTTTCCGGAACTTGCTCAACAACTCGTCGGTCAGCGCATTGATGCACGAATTGCGCAAGAGCTGGCCCATTGCGCCGTGCAGCAGACCGAACCAGGATCTGATTTACACGCAGATGCACAGTTTCGCCGCCAACTTGCAGTTGTGATGCTGTCCCGGGTACTGCAAGCAGCGTCGATCCCAAGCACAAATGGCACAACCAATTCTACCGCTCACGCATAATCCAAGGAGTTTCTAATGCCCTCACCGCCTGTGACGATCGAAATAAAAGTCAATGGCCTGCTTCGAGCACAAACGGTCGAGCCGCGTACCACGCTGGTCGATTTTCTACGTGATCACCTGGGACTTACCGGGACGCACGTTGGTTGCGAACACGGTGTCTGCGGAGCCTGTTCAATCCTGCTCGACGGCGAACCCGTCAGATCTTGCTGCATGTTTGCAGTTCAAGCCAACGGTATGTCCGTCACTACCGTTGAGGGTTTGGCGCCTCAACGAGGGTGCCTATCCAAAATCCAGGATGCCTTTTGTGAAACGCACGCACTTCAGTGCGGTTACTGCACACCTGGCATGCTCATCGCCTGCCACGCGCTAGTAGAGAACACGCCACAACCGGATGAGGCTCAGATACGCGAGGCGATCGGCGGCAATCTGTGCAGGTGCACGGGCTATCAGCAGATCGTCGACGCAGTGAAACTAGCCACCACGCCAGGCTATCGAGTCAAGGGAAACTCGGGGCCTATCGCTGGCCAGCCAGGCCAAGTCGCTATCAAGGAAGTATCGAATGACTGATCCGAAACATCCTGCCTACAACGCGTTCAAGTATATTGGTCGTCATCGCCGCGCGGTGGAGCATCGACGCTTTGTCACTGGCCAGGGGCACTATGCAGCTGATGTCGCTCTGCCCGGGCTTTTGCATGTAGCAATCGTCGCCAGTCCTTACGCCAGCGCGCGCATTGTTTCCATCGATACTTCCACGGCCCTGAGTATGCCCGGTGTGCACGACGTGCTCACCGGCGAGGAGCTCACTGCCCAGATCGAGCCCATGCTGCCCGGTGTCGATGCGCCGAAAGTCGCGCGTTATCCATTGGCAAGGGGCGTGGTTCGCTATGCCGGCGAGTGGGTGGTGGCGGTAGCGGCTGATACCCGCGCATTGGCCGAAGATGCTGCAGAAATGGTCATGATCGAATACGAACAGACTCCTCATGTGATTGACACAGAAGGAGCCATGGCCGAGGATGCGCCGCGGGTGCATCCCGATCACGGCCCGAATGTCATCTGGCATCGCAAGTTCACCTGGGGTCCCGTGGACGAGCACTTTGCCGGTTCTGAGCATCAACTCAATTACCGCGCCCGCTGGGCTCGCAGCTCAACGGTGCCTATTGAAACGTTTGTCGCAACCTGTTTATGGAGTGACGCGACACAGATCCTGGACGTCTGGGCATCGATCCAGATGCCAAAGTACCCCGATTTGCTCGCAAAATGCCTACGCATACCAGGAAACAGCGTGCGTGTGCATTTTGACGTGGACGTTGGCGGCAGCTATGGCGTTAAGCGTGGCTTGAAGCATTCCATTCTGGTAGGCTATCTGGCGAAAAAACTCGGCCGGCCGGTCCGTTTTCTTGAGGATCGGTTGGAGAACATGCGCGGTGGCGACATGCAGGGCCCTGATCGTATCTTCGATGTGAGTTTGGCCTTCGACGGCGATGGCACGATTCGTTCTATGCGCATGCGTGCGGTAGACGATATCGGTGCCTACTCAGGGCGTTCTCCACTGCAGCTTGGTAAGCCAGTAGGGGCTATTGTGGGGCCCTATCGTATCGCGAGTGTTGAATATGATGCCTATTCGGTGATGACAAACAAAACGCCACAAGAAGCTGTGCGCGGCTTCGGCCAAGCGCCTACCAACTATGCCATCGAGACCGGTATAGACAAAGTGGCACGATTCCTGGGTATGGATCGGATCGCGCTAAGGCGTAAAAATCTGATCGGGAAAGATGAATTTCCCTATCTGATTCCCAGTGGCACTCACTACGATTCCGGCGACTACGAAACGGTGTTGGATAAGTCCCTGTCTGCCGCTCCGTTCGAGGCCATCGAGCAGCAGCGCGATGCGCTGCGTGCACAAGGCATGCTCGCCGGCATCGGCATCTCCACTTGCCTGGAGCCGTCGGGTGGCAATTCAGCGTTCGAGCCCCTCTTTAACGCCAAAAATGAAACCACCACCTGGATGGATTCATGTCTGATTCGCATTGACCTGAACGGCGCCGTAACCGCACTGATGGGCACCTCGACCTCTGGCCAGGCACATGAGACGCTTGTTTCCACCGTTGTCGGTGAAATACTGCAAAAAGAGCCTGACACCGTACGGGTGTTGCACGCCGACTCGCTCAATGCCCTACCCTCCAATAGCCCGGTAGGCAGTCGCATGGCGATCATGCTGGGCGGTGCTGCCGCCGGCGCGGCAAAAATTCTTAAATCCAAACTGCTGGCCATCGCCGCCCATAATCTTGGCGTCAATGAGGACGCGCTTACTTACGAGGACGGCAATGTCTTCAGCCGGGACGACCCGGCACGTCGCCTTGACTGGGATGCACTTGTCGAAATCGCACATCGCAAATACCACCGCATGCCCACTGGGATGGAGCCGGGCCTGCAAGAGAAATTTTGCTGGGAGGTGCCGACCGGAGGCCAATTACCAACCGAGGATGGGCGTGTGCAAATGTACCCGTGCCACTCTTTTGAATGTCATGTCGTCCTGGCCAGCATCGATCCCGATACCGGCAAGACCACACTTCATCGATATGTGGTTGGCCACGATTGCGGCGTCATGATCAGTCCTGATGTTGTGCATGGCATGACCTATGGAGGCGTGGCGCATGGCCTGGGTGCGGCACTTCTGGAGAAGTTCGCCTACTCCGACGAAGGCCAGTTGCTCTCGGGTACCTTCATGGATTATCTACTTCCCAGCTCTGCAGAGGTTCCGTCGATAACGATAGTAGACCATTGCACGCCCTCGCCCCTGACCGTTTTCGGTCAAAAGGGCTCCGGCGAAGCGGGTTATCTGGGCAGTCCAGCGGCCATTGCCAGCGCACTGAATGATGCACTCTCAACAATAGATGCAGCTATCGACGAACTTCCCATGACCCCCCAAGCGATTTGGCGTGTATTGCGCAAAGCCTCTTTTTCGACCAAGGAAACAACATGATCGACAATATCGAACACCGGACCATACGCGGTGTCACTTGCGAGCTGGCAGTCTATATGCAAGGCCCGCCGGACGGCATACCGGTGGTGATGACGCACTCCATCCTTTCTTCCAGCTTAATGTGGGACAAGCAGGCTACCCTCCTCGCAGATAAGGGCTTTCGCGTGATACGTATCGACACGGCCGGCCACGGCAATTCGTCGGTGCCGGCAAAAGTTTTCACGATGGACGAACTGGCAGCTGACACAGTTGCAGTACTCGAAGCATTGGATATTCCGCGGGCGCATTACGTCGGGCTATCGTTGGGCGGTATGAGCGGATTTGGCTTGGGTGTGCTCCATGCCGATCGCTTGCTCAGCCTTTTGCTTTGTGATGCACGCGCTGATGCACCTGCGGCGGTGGCTGCCCCTTGGGATGACCGCATTGCGTCGGCAGAGCTCAACGGCAGTTGTGCTCCTCTGGTCGAGCCCACGCTGGAGCGCTGGTTCGGCAAACCATTTCTGCAGAGTCATCCTGAAGTTAACGAACGATTCCGATCTATCGCAAACGCTACCTCGGTACCTGGGTTCGTCGGCAGCGCGCGTGCCATTCAATCTCTAAATTATATTGATCATGTGGGCGCTATTGAGGTGCCTACTACACTTGTTGTCGGAGCCAACGATGGCGTGCTTCCTGAAACCATGCGTGATCTTCAGACGCGAATTTCCGACTCAACACTTGCAGTTATTCCGAACGCAGGCCACCTTCCCAATGTAGACCAGCCTGTAGCTTTCAACGAAGCCCTCATGCGCCACTTCGAACGCTACTCAGTATGAAATTTTTTCAATCAATGGAGACTCCTCACATGCATCAACACCTGAAGTTCGAACAAAAAGGCCGGTTGCTTCACATCACCCTGAATCGTACCGAAGACAACGGCGTATCTGACAGCATGGCGGCGGCGCTTTCCGACGTCCTGCTCAAGGCGCACGAGACGTCTGATGCAGTACTACTCACGAGTGCCGGCCCCGACTTTTGCACAGGACGCATCAGGGACGCCGGCCCGACACCAGCAGCCTCGGAGGCTTACACCCGCCGGGATGAATACGACGGCATCTTCGGTAGCTATCAAGCTATGCGAGGTGCCAAGGTACCCATCATTGGTGTGATTAAAGGCAGATGCATGGGATTTGGCACCGCCATTGCCTCGTTGTGCGATGTTAGCTTTGCCAGCGATGCCGCGACCTTCAATATCCCCGAGATCAGTCACAATGTCATGCCCACCATGGTCATGTCAGCAGTCTATGACCGGTTAAACCGCAACGCGATACTATGGATGGCTTACTCCGCCGACTTCATTGATGCACAGCGGGCGCTTGCCTATGGTCTGGTAAGTCAGGTTGTTGCAGACAATCGGCTCGACAGCGAAGTGCAACGCTTCATTGACCTGCTGCTGGCACGGCCACGGCCTGCTATTCTTGGGCTAAAGGAATACCTGCGCGTAGCGCCTCGTATGGATGAACAGGCTGCCATTGATTATGCAAGAACGCTGCATTCCATGGTAAATACGGCCGCTTCGATGAAAAAGGGGCACTGACTCCCATGGAAATCACCGGAAGCCAGACGCTTGCCGCATCCCGCCAAAAAGTGTGGGATGCGCTCAACGATCCTGATGTTCTCAAGCAATGCCTGCCAGGATGCGAATCCGTCGAAAAAATAAATGCCGAGCAATACACGGTCATCATGGCCGCCGCCATCGGTCCTTTGCGTGCTCGCTTCAATGGCACGCTGCGAATGACCGATGCCACACCGCCCTCGGCTTGCACCATGGTGTTCGAAGGCCAAGGGGGTCCCGTTGGATTTGGAAAGGGTTCTTCATCGGTCGAATTAACCGAAACCTCAGATGGAACTCAACTGAGCTATACGGCAAGCGCGCAGGTGGGTGGCAAACTCGCCCAAGTTGGATCACGGCTTATTGACAGCGTGGCCCGCAAGATGGCCGACGACTTTTTCAAGGCCTTTAAAAAGCAGCTTACGGCACCTACTGACAGTCAAGAGGCAGAGGCATCACAGGTTGTACCCACTACATCACCCGCCAAATCCGAAACGCGTGTTCAAAGCGCGGTTACCAGCGGCCATAGTCCTTCTTCCTCGACGCATGAAGCGCGTCCCAGAGTGATGGTACCAGGCTGGTGGCTGCTGGTGGCCACTGCCTTAGGATCCGCCCTGACTGTGGTCGGAACGCTGCTGATGCGCTAAGGAGCGTTTACCTGGCTATGGCTATCGGACCTTTGCCAGTATAAATATTCAAAACAATAGGAGACAAAAAATGACACAACCCACGCATTCACGGCGAAAAATTCTTATCGCCTCAGTGAGCGCAGGACTTTGCGCTTTGGTCCACGCACAACCCTCAAAGGCTGCGGAAGTAGTAAGGATCATCGTTGGCTTTCCCCCCGGGCAGGCGACGGACATCGTAGCCAGGCTGCTTGCCGAAAAACTGCAAACCATCACGGGCGACAACTACATTGTTGACAACAGACCGGGACAGGGAGGCAGCATTGCAATGGGACTGACTGCAAAATCCCCTGCCGACGGTACAATCATGATGCTTACTCACATGTCTGCGGTTGCCACTAACCCGCATTTGTATAAATCCGTCCGCTACGACTCGATGAACGACTTTGAAGCGGTTGGACTGGTCTGCGATCTTCCTTTCGTACTGGTTTGCCACCCATCTCAACCGTTTACTAACATACAGGAGCTGATCAGTTTCGCGAAAAACAATCCAGGCAAACTTACGCATGCTTCCTCTGGTAACGGAACCGTTTCTCACCTGGCGATGGAGGAGTTCAAGCGACAAGTAGGCATCGACCTGCTGCATGTCCCCTATAAGGGAAGCGCGCCAGGCTTAACTGATGTTGTTGCCGGCCAGGTCTCTCTTGCACTGGAAACCGCTGCCGGCGTGCAACCCTTCGTCAAAAGCGGTCAGTTGCGCGCATTGGCGACAGCCACGCCCAAGCGCCTGAGCGGCATGCCCGATGTTCCCACTACTGCCGAACAAGGGTTTGCAGATTTCGTGGCCGCAACCTGGCTAATGCTGATTTATCCGCACGGAACGCCCGATCCCCGAATCAAAGCGACATTTGATGCATTGTCGGCGGCAATGCGCACACCGGACGTAAGTACCAAGCTTTCGCAGATCGGCGCTATCGTGCGCACCAGCAGTAGCCCACAAGAGGCGGCAGCCTACATTGGCTCCGAATATGACAGCTGGGGAGAGGTGGTCAAGCGTAGCGGCGTATCGTTGGAGTGAAATCGCCTGCTCAATGGAGCTAGCCCTTGCGTTGAGTGGGCATAGATTTCATTTCAAATGTGTAAGCCAGATATTTTTCAGGCTATCCAGGCTGCGCCCTCTTCACCGACAGAATTCGGCAAATTTATGCAAGATCAAACCCAAAAATGGTCGGGTGTGATCAGCGAATCAAACATCAAGGTGGAGTAGCGCTAAGCGCGCTGGCAGGCTCTGATCAGTTGCACTGGAGGCGACGCCCGGTTTGAGGCGTTGTCTCATTGCGTCAGAGGCGTCGTGCCATATGATAGTTCGACTGCACAAGAGGTACCTGCTTTTGCAAAGCTAGCTTCGTTGGCCTACGCCAGGATCTCCGTCGGGGCCACCTGCCGCCAAAGCCCCAATAGAATGCGATGCTTTGCGCAATTCGTGTTTCGCCTGTTCCCATCCTGACTCTGGGATAAACTGCCCGCTCTGATCCAAAATTCGATCCAATTGCTCGCAAACTTGCTTTGCCGGGTCGTTTTTCCCACTGACATGCACTCCCTTGGTCATGGTGATATGGGCCGATTCAAAGCTTCCTCCACCTGCCAGCATAATCATTCGCGTCGGTGCTTCTTCTCCTAGCAAGGCGATCAGGCCCGGGCTGACTCGCTCGGCCGTCAACACCTTGACAGTCTCCTCAGGCAGCAAGCCTGCTGTCATGGCCGTTATTGCTGTAGGTGCCAGGCAATTGACTCGGATGTTATGCCTGGCGCCTTCCAGAGACAATGTTTGCATCAGGCCGACCAGTGCCATCTTGGCAGCGCCATAGTTTGACTGACCAAAATTACCGTATAGCCCGGAAGAGGAAATTGTCAATGTGATCCGACCGTATTGCTGCAATTGCATTTGCGCCCAGACGGCTTTGATGGCATTTACTGCGCCCATTACGTGCACCTCCATCACCAGACGAAAATCATCCAAAGTCATTTTTGCAAACGTTCGGTCCCGTAAGATGCCTGCGTTATTCACCAGTATATCCACGCGCCCGAAGTGATCGCGTGTCTGTTCAGCCATCGCCTGCATATCCTCATACGAAGTCACGTCACCGCAGTTGGCAATGCCCTTGCCACCTGCTTCGCATATTTCATCTGCTACGGTCTGTGCCAGACCGCTGATATCATTGACCACAACCAGCGCACCATGGCGCGCCAATTCCAGTGCATGCGCGCGTCCCAGGCCGGTACCTGCGCCCGTCACAATTGCAACGCGATCCTTCAATTGCGTAGCGTCCATTGTCTATTTCTCCAGCACATGGTTTCGCCATGCGAATAGTAATAATTTTCCTGCCTGATTTTAACGATATTTCTTTTGTCATAGACTTGGCTGTCTTTAACCTACTCGCTCAATTGCCGGGTAAGAAAACGTACCTTCAAGATGTGGTCGTTGCGGCTGGTATAGGCGCAAGGTCAGATAGAAGTGTTCTCCTGGAGGGGTCGGCAACCAGTTTTTCCCTAACCCAGGGTTATCTGCCTGAATAGCAATGCTCAAACCGCCGTCTGTATCACGGCGCAAACCTTGTGTTCGGTCACCAATGGAATATCGATTGATCGGATTGGCAACAAGCAGGCAGTCGCTGCGGCGATATAAGGTGATTGACCAAAATGCATCGACTTTCGGGCCTTCACCGGGCGCAAAGCGCAAGACATAGCGTCGTTCTCCTGTCAGCGCCTCATCTCTTGCATCGACTTCAGCCATGATATACATCGCCTCGTCGATTCCCAGCGTGCCGATCCAATTGCGTGCTACTCTTGCTCGCGTCACAATGTCGTCTTCGAACCCGGTGCGTATATTGATAGCTGTCGTCCATCCGCCACCCAACGCTGATGAATTGGCCACTTCGCGCAGATTGGTATAAACTTCGGCCAACGCTGTTTGAATGTCACATGTGGCCGGCGACCATTGCGGGGCCGGCGACGCAGGAGGATTACGCCTGAGCATAATATCCAGCACTCGCGAGTATTCGCTCGCATCCGGTATCCCCGTATCCCGATTATCGATAAGACAATCAACAACAGACAGCGCCGGCGCACCCTCGGGCCTGTAGATAGCAAAGCGATCTTGCAGCGCATGCACCTTCGCAAGATCTGCTGGATCCGCGTCCACCAGGATACGGCCGATGATCCAGACATCCGTACTGGGCGCACTGATTACATGCATCCCCGCTGGAATTTCCCCGTCCCAGCCAGGTCCGTGGACAAACAGTCGTTGTGCCTCTCCTCCTGTCGTTCGTCGCCCCGCATAGGCCCACGGGTTCGTCCAGGCATCAAGGAACCCCAGCACCCAATAACGAGAACCGAATGCCGGCACGTCGATTATCAACGGCCCCCCAGACAAATCAAGCCAGGCATTCGAAAACAATGTGTCGTTATTGGGTGTAACAACTTGCTTATCGTCAGGGCTTCGCAAGCGGCGTGTATGCGTAAATTGGTTCACCCAACGCATGCTTGAGTTGGGTGTATCTCCGGCAAAACCCTGCACGGAATGACGCCGCTGGGTTGTTGCAGCCCGCATACGTGCCATCTCAAACAGCGGCAACGTAGCCATGACGGCAGAACAAGTGTCTGGTTGCGTTGCTGACATTGCAGAATCGGTCAATAAAACCGCATCCAGTGCGATTGCACCTTTGCCCTCAGGCATCACCATAATTGGATTTATTTCGAGTGAGGCGAGCCTGTTGCCAACCGACAATGCCAATTGCGAGATGCGCACGATAGCATCAATAAGGGAGTTGACATCCGCGCTTGATAAACCCCGAGCACCGGTTAACAGAGGAGCTATTTTCAATTCGCTGATCATCTCCTGAGCCTGCTCACGATTGACAGGCGCGAGCCTGAGTGCAATATCGCCCATCAATTCGACATTGATGCCACCCGAACCCAACATGACAACGGCTCCCAGCGAGGGGTCGTGACGCACGCCAAGAATGCATTCGATGCCCCCCCGGATCATTGGTGCAATAAGCACGCCGTCTAACTGAGCAGTTGGTTGTGCACAGCCCACTGCTGCCACGATACGGCCATAAGCGGTACCAGCTTCGTTTTCATCCCGTATATTCAAGACGACGCCGCCTGCATCGCTCTTGTGGATAATGTCGGCGGACAATACCTTCATGACCACGGGAAAACCCAAATCACGGGCATAGGCAGTTGCATCATCGCGAGATCGGGCTTGACGCAACGGGACAGTGGAAAAACCAAAACTGGCCAATAGACCCATCGCTTCGGCCTCATTGTAGGTCTCGCGATGCAGACGAACGGTCTGACCCTCAGGTTGGTCCGGTGTTAAAGGCCGTTCGTGATGGGCGGAAAAAAAGTTCATGGCGGCCAGAACGCGAATGGCTCTTGCCGGATCCGAAAAACACAGACAACCCAGCGCCTCGAGCACCTGCTGTTGTTCAGCACCGACGAGCGCGCTGAAGATAATGACTCGATCTGGGAAATCGCGTCGCAAATCCTGGGCCAGCTTGCGCTGAAGTTGCTGCATGATGGGGGTGCTACCATAGGCAGCAAGGAAGATAAGAAGGCTGCCAAAATCTGCCTCCCCCAACATCGCTCGGGCAGCCAGTTCGATCAGTTCTGGTTCAGTGGTTACCTGACCGGTCAGATCAACAGGATTGTCGGTAACTGCCAGAGGTATCTTCTTGCGAATCAACGCTTGAACTGCAGGTGATAAAGGCGCTACGTCAATTGAAGCTTCTGCCGCGTCATCCGCCATCATGGCACCCACGCCACCCGATACCGTAAGCAACCCCAGGCGCTCGTTGACCGGCGTTCCAGCCACGGCGAGGCCCTGGGCAATATCAAAAAACTCCTCGATCGAGCGGGCTCGCCAGACGCCACATTGACGGAACATGGCGTCATAGACAGCATCGTCGCCTGCCAAGGCTGCGGTGTGCGACGCTGCTGCCTGCGCTCCTTGTCTGGTTCGTCCCACCTTGACAAGCACCACTGGCTTTCCTGCAGCACGTGCCAGCTCCAGTGACTGTCGTAACTTGACTCCGTTGCCGCAACCTTCAAGATAGGCCATGATGATTTTAGTATCCGGATCACTTGCCATCCAGGCTATGCAATCCGCAATATCAATATCCGACTCATTTCCCGTCGTTATCCACTTTGACAGGCCAACACCACGCCGCTGTGCCATGGCATATGCATAGGCACCGAAGGCGCCACTCTGGCTGACAATTCCAATAGGGCCTGGTTTGGCCAGCCCGACACTCAATACTGGAGAAAAGGTGGCATACACAGACCGGACAATGTTCATGAACCCCAGACAATTGGGACCGAGCATCCGAATGCCGGCAGCCTGGGCTCTGCTCGAAAACTGATCCTGCGCCAGACTTCCTGCGTGTCCCGTTTCTGCGAACCCCGCCGAAAACATGACAATATTTTTAACACCGCTGGCAATTGCGTCATCCAGCGCCGCCTCGGCGCTGCTTGCCGGAATAGCAAAGATGGCCAGATCTATGGGCTGATTAACTGCAAGTAGCGAAGCAAACGCTGGACGCCCGTGGATCTGTCCACCGCCAGGATTGATGGCGTACAGTTCGCCGTCATAACCGTGTTCGACAAGATAACGTACCGGTACGGCACCGATTTTGTTCGGATTGGAAGATGCACCAACGACAGCAATGGACGCTGGAGATAAAAAAGAATCGAGATTGGTCTGAATCATAGTTTGTCTGCGAATTCGCGTGATATGTCTCTGCAGAGTGCACGACAGGTTCAGTTTCTTGAACCCATAGAGACGACAGAGCCATAATAGCGACCCGCTTTTTATAAGACAAACTGTAATTTATGATAGTTTAATAATAATGGATTATTAATTGGCATTCAGTTTTTGATCAAAAAAAACCGGCGACAGCCATGCATTGTGTGTTCGTCTTGCACAAGAGGTAATGTCAATCACACCGATGGTGTATTCAGGGTGAAATCAAGAAAACTCTCCACCGCTGGAGACAATGATGACCGGTGCCTGGCAAAGACTGCGATACGCCAAGTGACAGTAGGCTGCGATAGCGGACGAAACGTCAAACCAAATCCCTCTACCAGGTCTCGGGCCATCGATGGACAGATCACGTAGCCATAGCGAACCCGCAACATGGAAAGCGCAGTATTGACGCGGTGTACGGAGATAATGCTGGGAGGATGGTGTCGTTGCGGTACGTTGCTCAATACGTTGACGGTAAGGTTGGGCATATAGTTGATGAGTGGCCTGTTGCTCAGTTCTTTCCAACATACCGATTTTTTCGCCGCTAGCGGATCATCCCGCCGTAAGGCTACCCATAACGGATCGGCCCTGATCATATGGGCTTGTATGGCCTCGTCAACCGGCACGCCTTCCGGCCCAAATCCAATGTCTGCGCTACCGCTATGCAGACGGGACAATACCTGTTCGATTGGGACATCTTCAAATCGGACATCGATATCCGGATTCTGCTTCTCATAGCGCGCGATGAGCTCGGGAAGCAGCGTACAGGATAAGGGCTCCGGCGCGGCAACGCGTACCACGCCCCTGCGCAAATCTTTCAGGTTAGTAACACTCTCGAGCGCCTCTTCCAAATTACCAAGCAATCGACGCACCAGGGGTTCAAATGCGACACCTACGGTCGATGCGCTGACATTGCGCGTATCACGATCCAACAGACGTACGCCCAATCGACTTTCCAGTTCCTTGACCAGACCGCTGAGTGCTGCCTGCGACAAATGCATTGTACTGGCGGCCTCGGAGAAACTGCCGGATTCAAGAACGGCAAGAAACGCACGCAACTGACGGAGCGTGATTTCCGGCGCAGGCGCGCGTCGCTTCGGTTCGGAATCATACATGGATTTATAACCCAGGCCTTTAAATTGAAAAGAAAATCAAGCTTGTCCGTATAGAGCGGGCGACCTATTATATCAGCAGGTCTGCGCCTGCCCAGCCTGTCAGGTCAACCGCAAGCTGTATAACGATACAAATAATCAGGAGACAATGATGGGAATAAATCGACGCATGTTGTTGGGAACGGCTGTTGCGGGCATATGCAGCGGCCTCGCTCCACGGGCATTTTCCCGGAAAGACTGGCCGTCACGTCCGGTTAAAATTGTCTCACCCTATGGCGTGGGTGGCCCCAATGATCTGTCCGCACGAATGATTGGCGATTATCTTGCCCGGCATCTGGGACAGGCTTTTATTGTCGAAAACAAAACCGGAGCAGGTACGCGGGTTGGCAATAGCTTCGTCGCACATGCACCAAATGATGGATACACCATTTTGTATGCTGCGGCGCCCTACGCAACGCTGGAAGCACTGTATGGTCCGCTTCAATATGATCCGCGCAAAGATCTGCAACCTATCGCCATGACCGCAGTGGCACCACTTTTTCTGGTGGTTAATGCAAAAACATCGATAGGCTCTGTCAAGGATCTGATCAGCTACGGAAAAGCACAATCCAAGGG
>JBOIGK010000704.1:0-1970 GCA_050742695.1 Advenella sp.
GCACTACTCGACCTGGACGGCACCCTGGTCGACTCCATTCCCGACCTGGCCCAGGCAGCCAATGCCATGCGCATCAAACTGGGGCTGCCGCAACTGCACCAGGAGCTGATTGCCCAGTTTGTCGGCAAAGGGATCGACAATCTGGTACGTCGCGCCATGACCGGCGGCGACGAGCAAGCTGTTGTCACCGCCGAAGCCTTTATTGTTGCCCGCGAACATTTCATTGACGCATACCACCAGGTCAATGGCGATCGGGCCACGGTATTCGAAGGCGTGCTCGACGGGCTCAAATCCATGAAGGCTGCCGGTATTCGCCTGGCCGTCGTCACCAACAAGCCTACGGTATTTACCGAACAATTGCTGATTCAAACCGGGCTGCGTTCGTTTTTTGACGCAGTGGTATCGGGCGACACCTGCCCGACCCGCAAGCCGGATGCCGGCCCCGTGCTGCATGCCTGCTTCCTGCTGCAAGCTGCGCCGGCAGACTGCGTTTTTATCGGCGACTCGATCAACGACGCCCAGGCGGCGCAAGCGGCGGGCATGCCGGTACTCATTGTTCCTTATGGTTATAACGAAGGAAACAGTGTACAAAACCTGAAAGTCAATGATATAGTAGAGACTATCGTCGAAGCGGCCCAGTGGATTGAACGCCACAACGCATCGGCAGACCAACCTGATTTATTAACGTAATGACTGCACAATCCCTTTATGCTCGCTCTGCTCTGGTTGCCATGTATTGGCGCTGGTGGCGTTCGTTTGCCGGGAGTGTCGCTCAATAGACTGTTCCGGATGCCGCTTTTTTTCCGCATCCGAAAATTGTAGTCAGTACGCACAATACCCGGTAATCCCTTAAAACAGGACCGGGTATTTTTGTATCTGCCCGGTCATTCAGGAAAACACAAACAGAGACCGTCATGATGACTGAAATTGAATTTAATGCACTCGCAGCACAGGGTTTCAACCGCATCCCGATCATCAAGGAAACCTACGCCGATCTTGATACCACGCTTGGCATCTACCTGAAACTGGCCCACACAGGCAAAGAAGCCGGTCGCATGACCTGCCTGCTTGAATCGGTGGTCGGAGGCGAGCAATTCGGTCGCTATTCCTTTATCGGCCTGCCAGCCAAAACAGTCATCCGCGCCACAGGCGATCTGACCGAAGTGCTGACCAACGGCGAAGTTACCGAAACCTATCGGGGCGATCCGCTGACCTTCATCCAGGAATTCAAAAAACGCATCAAGGTGGCCCTGCGCCCAGGCATTCCCCGCTTTGCCGGCGGCCTGGCCGGCTATTTCGGCTACGACACCATTCGCCATATCGAACCGTCCCTGGGCCCTAACGTCAAACCCTATCCTCATGGTCAAAAGGAAGGCGTACCCGATATCATGCTGATGCAGGTCGATGAGCTGGTTATTGTCGATAATGTGATCGGCCGAACCTACCTCATGATCTACGCAGACCCGAATGAGTCCGAAAGCTACAGCAAGGCCCAGAAACGACTGCTTGAACTGCGCGCCCGCCTGCGCCATCCGGTTGAAATTCCCTACAGTCTGCCCAGCCTGCAAACAACAGAAATCCGCGACTTCAAGAAAGAAGATTATCTAAAGGCCGTTCTGAAGGCCAAGGAATATATCGCCGCGGGCGACCTGATGCAGGTTCAGGTTGGCCAGGTCATTGCCAAGCCATTCCGGGACTCGCCACTATCGCTGTACCGCGCCCTGCGTTCCCTGAATCCTTCTCCCTACATGTATTTCTGGAACTTCGGCGACTTTCATGTCGTGGGTTCGTCACCGGAAATTCTGGTGCGCCAGGAAACCTATACCGAAAACGCCGAAGAGAAAACCGCCATTACCATTCGTCCGCTTGCCGGCACGCGCAAGCGCGGTGAAACACCGGAAGAAGATGCTGCGCTGGCCGATGAATTGCGCGCCGACCCCAAAGAGATCGCCGAGCACGTCATGCTGATT
>JBOIGK010000705.1:0-2115 GCA_050742695.1 Advenella sp.
CATGCGGGCCAATGGGCTGGATCTGGCACTTGATCGCGTCGTACCGGTAAGTACGCTGGAATACGGCAGCCCTGCGCGACGGCCTTTGAATAGCAGGTTGGACACCGGTAAGCTGAGCGGTGCCCTTGCCCTGTCGTTGCCCAGCTGGCAGCAGGGCGTTGATGCAACTGTGGACGCGCTATGCGAAGGTGGCAAAGAGGGTCATATTCTATCTTGATGCAGGACCTGCAATAGCGGGTTTCAGATCGTAGAAAATCTTGCTCGCGTCAATAAATTTGTACAGCATGCTCTCGACACAGACCGCCTGGCCCTGCTGGTTCAGCGTTTGCATGGACTCGAGCATTTCCTGCAATAAAGCAATAAAAGACGGCACCAGCGTCGTATCCATGCTCCAGTAGTTATTGGCAAACTGCAAGGCCAGCGCACCGTCGGCATTGGCGGCCAGTGTGGCGTTGGGAAACACGTAGCGCCCCTGGGCTCTGTCGGCAAAGTGCACGGTATCGGTCAGCGCTGACGTCAGTTGCACACCGGGCGACATTTTGAATACTCTTTTGAACGGCTTGTACAGGTCGTGGTGTTGCCCGACTTGCAGAAACCATAGCAAGCAGGTCAGCTCACTGAAGGCGGCAATCGCCTGATTGCTGCCCAGATTGCGATCAAAACCCTGAATCTGTTCGTTGCCCGCGTAACTCATGAGATAGTCCACCTGCTCAATCAACGCATCATGCTGTGGCTGAGACAAGGGATAGGCAGAATACTCCACAAGTGCGATGCGCGAGCCAGGTGCGTGGGTATTGATGCTGGCGATTGTGGCCAGCAGATTGTCATAGTTTTGCGCTGACTGACCGCCGGCGGCTAGCGCCTGACCGTTACCGTGCGCGGGCTCGCCCGATACGCCGATGCCGGTCGACTGCCCGGCTTGCTGCTGGTCTGTATTGCCCGCATAAGGCGCGTTGGTGGCGCTGGTAATAATGAAAAGCGCGTTTGTGCTAGTATCTGTCATGAGTAGGTGCCCCGGATGCCATTGCCCGGAATAATGCCAAGTAAACCGGCTATTTTAGCAAGTTAAACAACCTTGGGCGGTCTCAAGCGCAGCTGCTGGGTAAATGGGGCGACTATCCCGTCAGCACTATTGTTCGCCGGCCGGCGCTTCTGACGCCCCTCCGGAATTCTTTTTATATGAACGACATCAGCCAGATCGAAAATCGTGTGCGCCGCTGGCTTGAAAAAGCAGTTATTGGCCTCAATCTTTGTCCTTTCGCCAAAAGCGTCTATGTGAAAGACCAGGTGCGGATTGCCATTTGCCAGGCGCAGGACAGACACGCGCTAACGGCGCAGCTATACGAGGAATTACAGTTGCTGACGAGCACGCCGGCGCAGCAGACAGACACGACACTGCTTGTGGTGCCCTGTTTGTTTGAGCAGTTCAGTGACTTTAACGACTATCTGGATATTGCCGAAGCGGTGCTCGATGAGCTGGAACTGGTTGGTGAAATACAGCTTGCCAGTTTTCATCCTTTTTACCAGTTCGCCAATACCGAGCCAGACGATCTGAGCAATTATACCAACCGCGCACCGTATCCCATTTTGCATCTGTTGCGCGAAGACAGTCTGGATAGGGCGGCGGAGCAGTACCCGGATGCCAGTGTGATTTTTCAGCGCAATGTCGTGGTGGTGCAGGAGCTGGGCGTGGATGGATGGCATCGGCTGTTGCAGGATGATTAGGAGTAACCTGTTGAAATGCAATAGCTTTTCTAGTGGTTGTAGTATTGTGAATTGCCCATAGTTTGTGGTATTATGTAATCTAAGCTGTATATCTGGTTGACTGAATGTTTTCTGGACGCGGGTTCGACTCCCGCCGTCTCCACCAACAGTGTATTTGCTGCTGTATCCGCAAAGCGGGTTCAAGTATGCTGCTGATGGGGACGCCATGGTTTCGACAGGAAAAGATAGGAAGATCGGCAGCCGGTAGGCGATGACCGTAAATCAAGCAAAACCTTTAAATGCAAATGACGAAAGTTACGCATTAGCAGCCTAATACTGGCTAGCTAGGAGCTTTATCCACTTGGCAACAGAACGGATAAAAAAGGGAGCTTCGGCTCCCTTTTTCATTGC
>JBOIGK010000706.1:0-3619 GCA_050742695.1 Advenella sp.
GGGCGATCCGATACATCCCGGCCAGCAGCGCCAGCGTCACCACAATTTTGACCAATGTCAGTTGCCATGGCAGGTTTTCCGGCGGCAATGACGACGACACCGGGTCCGACCCCATCAACGTTCGCAAGGTACGATACAGCCTTTCGGGCAGATAGAGCCACTCATTGATCTGTGGGTAATGCTGCCCCAGGCCGTTCCAGGTCAGCACGATGACCGCGAGCCCACCCAGTATGACCAGAATGCTTTTTGTACGGCGCGATAGTTTCATTTATTTATGCTCCTGCACATTTTCCTGCGCCTGTTCAAGCAGAGCCGTGGTTTTCTGCCTGACACTTTCATCCTTTACCCTGAACAGTTGTAGTTGGGTCATGCGTATCAGGCTGTTGGCTACAAATGCAGTGTCCTTATTCTGACTGAAATACACGGCAAGCGCAGCCCGCGCCAGCGGATGAAAACGCCAATAGTTATAGATCAGACGCAGTTGTTCCACATTGCGTATGGGAAGTTGCTTTTCGATATAAGCCGTCAGCGGCACCGTAGAATCCGGCACCAAAGGACGAATGTACGGGTCCTGAAAGAACCATGATTCAGGACGCTGCGCCACCCTGGGCGCATCGACCACCGCCGCGGCGTCGTTGTCATATTTTTTGCCAAAGTAGATTTCACTCTGGTCGGCCAGCTCCTGCACCGGACCAAGCAACGCATCGGGCACCGCCCAGATGTTCAGAATTGCCTGATTGCTCCGTGTATCCAGCGTGAGGATATCCTTGCCGTTGGGCAACAGGACCACGTCGTCTATCCGACTGATGGCAAATGGCATCACAACGGGCATCCCGGATTTGGTGTCATACATGGCAATGCCTTTATCATTGCGCAGCTCCAGCGGATCTGAGGCGAACAGCACCTGGCCGTCCCTGGAAAATTTCAAATAGCCGCCCGCCGCATCATTTCTGATTTTCTGCCCGATAGCCTGTTTGCGCTCCAGGTTCCACAAGCGGATATATTTATTGTCTTCGGCCATGGCAAGCATATTGCCATCCGGACTCAATTCCGCTTTCGGTGAATCGCCCGCAGTAGGCAGCGTCAGCCGGCTGACAAAATCTTTCAGGTCATACAGTTGGGCCTTGCCGTTGAAAAAAGCCAGCAGGTACTTATTGTCAGGCGTGAAATAGGCGCCCTTGAGCTCGGTCTGTTCCCGGTGCAGCACCTGGCCGGTGGCAACATGCTGTACCCGCCACTTATTTGGTGATTCCAGTACCAGGATGGTCGACAAGTCGGCCGACAGTTTATATTTCTCGTTTTTACGCAGGCCAAAAGTCTGCGAACGTTTACCCGTCTCTATTTCCCATATCCCCAGCCTTTGGTCATCTATTCTGGAGGACACCGTGCGGCCATCATGGCTGAACGATATCACGCCTCTGACCGATAAGGGCTTGCCCAGCGGTTTACCTGTTGTTGCACTAAAAAACCGCAACGAACTCACATCATGCTCGGGAACGGAAATGGTGTAGATATAGTCCTGTTCGCTGGCAACGCCAAATCGATCAATTTGCTCCGGGGTGCGTATGAAGTCTGTGAGTGTTCCGTTGCCCGCCAGCGCTGCATACTGCAGGTTATGGCTATTTTTTTTCAGAAGTGCAACACCCTTGCCATCTGGCATGGCGCGAAATGACACCAGATCTGGCCCCAGATTCAATTGCAAGCGCAATAATGGCGGCGCCAGATCAGTTACCAGAAAAAACATACCTTCCTGGTTCTCCACTCGTTGTGTGAGATCGGGAGACGCATTGGCCACATCATCACGCAGCATGGCCGACAGGCTGACACCGGCGTCACCAGAAGTCACCGGCGTATTGCTGTCCATATCATACACAGTATAGTTATTCTGCCAGACCACCACAAAAGACCTGCCATCTTCGTTGAAGTAAATATCTTCGGCAATCGGTTGGCCTGCTACTTTGGCAACCTGCTTATCGTTGCGCCGCAAATCAATGTGAAACAGGCCGTTGGTCGCACGAACAAACAAGTGGCGAGCATCCGGGCTGAACACTATCCGGACAATCCGTCCCGGCACCACATAGTCCCTTGCAGGCTGCAGTTTTCCCTGTGCGTCCATGGGATACACGCGCACACGGTTATCATTATCTTCCATTTCGTGAAATGCAATAGCGTTGCCTTTTGCAGAGAACAGGTAACGTTGGGTGTCACCGCCCTCGCGTTGTCGCACCGGCACTTGGTCAACGACCGTTTGTCGGTCTTGTACATTGAACAGTAGTGACTTGATGTATTGCATCTTGCCGCCAGCAACATGCCAGCCCTGTATGACAAGCCATCGGCCATCCGCGCCCGGTGCAAAAGAGACAATGCGCAAATCATCGGGCGCTTCATAAACCGTCTCTTGCGGCTTGCCGTCCTGCCACTTTGCTATCGTGTTGTCGGCCGTCATAAAATACAGCGCGTTCTGACCGTCAAACGCCAGTTTCGAGAAAGAGTTTGCTCTGGCATCAGTCAATATGGCATGCACCTTCTGCGTGTACGCATCCCATATCTGCAGGCCTCGCTGTTCATTGGATGTGGCATTGAGCGCGGCAATCCAGTGGCCATCGGGGCTGAACACGGGCGTTGAATCCAGCCTGGGCATCGGTGTCATGCCGTTCTGGCGCATCAGCATCGATTGCAGGTATAACGCGGTCCGTTCATTGCCGTAGCGAGCAGCGGCCGCCATATAGGCCGCGCCTTCACCCACTTCCCGCTGATCAATCTTATTCAGCCCAGACAGAAACAATGAGCGTGACAGCATGGTTTGCGCGGCATTGCGCTCTGTCCAGGCATATACACCCAGCGCCATAGCCATCACAGCCAGCATCCCGATCACAACCGCAATCCGTTTGACGATTTTCGTACGTTGCCTGGCCTTGGTCAGCTGATAGGCCTGATCACGCTGCGTCAAATCGCCCAGCGGCACATCAAGCACACCTGCAATAATTTTGAGTTTGGCCAGATCAAGCCGATCCTTGTAGGCCTGAACGCGACGCTCCACCTCCTTTCTAGAATGTGTACGATCGCCCTGCAAAGATTGTCTGTACGCCTCGGGAGTCGTGAAGCCCTGCTCCTGCGTACCGGGCAAGCGGACATCTGCAGCAATGGGCTCCTGGCTCACGCTATGATCGATATTGCCCGACTCGTCCACGCGATAACGCAACACTTCGGGAAAACATTGCTGCGCGGAAGACTCGATGCCGTATTCCGGTTCGCCTGCAATAATCAGCGCAATAATCCGATCGCCCTTGCCGGTCTGCTTAAAGCGGCGCAGTTCCTCGCTTACATAGACAGATCGGGCCGATTGCGGCGAGCTCAGGTAGACAAGATAGGCTGAAGCATCAAGTGCTGCAGTCAGTGCAGAGGACAAGCTGGCGCTGGCCGACAGCTCCTTTTCATCCTGAAAAACGGGGTAAATTTGTGCCGCAATGGGCTTGCCGGCACGATTGGGTCTGCCCACCAGATCGGCAGGCACTTCGTAGGTTTCCAGTTCGTGATGCAGCCAGTCTGCCCATTTGCGCCCCTCCTGTCTGTTATCAGCGTGGCTGTAACTGATAAACGCCGCATAGGTCAGCCGGTT
>JBOIGK010000707.1:0-22719 GCA_050742695.1 Advenella sp.
GCTGAATCCTGGCCGCGGACCGGTTAGCCTCTATCGTGCGCAGATGATCGAGCCAGGCACGCAACAGCACCATAGCAACCGCATACAATGCCGGCGCCAACCATTGCTGCCAGGGCTGCTGATCGAACACGCGGGACAATAACTGACCCAGGAAAACGTAACGGGCGATGCCCGCGAGCAAGGCCAGCAGGCCTAACATTACCCCGCCGATCATGCGGGTGCGCAAGCCGGCGGTCATCAGCCACAGGCGATAGTCAAAGTACATAGCCACTCCTTTACATCACGATATCTTACTGACTGGACAAGTCAAAGACAATCGATTGTGGCCAGCTGGCATTATTACAACCGGGATACATGCAATGGCGCATAGCCCCAATTATTCCCAAATATAAAGCTCGTGTTTATATCAGCCCGGCTTTATTTCAACTTCAGCCATTTCTTCTATGGTCAGGGCAATGGCTGTATGATCCATCTGGCCACGCCCACTGTCCACTCCGTATTTCCAAAGTTTCTGAACGGCGGAGGAAACCCAGACGGGCGAGCCGACACTATGCGCCATATCAACAGCGATGCCAACATCCTTGGACATAAGTGCCATGGAAAATCCAGGTTTGAACGCTCTGGACAGTACCTGTTGAGGAAATTTCGTTTCGCTCGCTGCGCTGCGTCCGCTACCGGAATTGACGACATCCAGCATTTTTTGCGCATCTACGCCCATTTTCACCCCCAATGCCAACGCTTCTGACGTGATGGCAAGCGTCGTGGCGGTAATAAGATTATTCAGCGCCTTCGCTGTATGTCCCGCGCCTATCGGTCCGACATGGATGATCTGCGCACCGATCAAATCAAGGATTGGCTTTACCCGATCCACAGTGTGCTCATTTCCGCCAACCATGATGGTGAGCGTGCCATTTTCCGCCTTTTGAACGCCACCGCTTACCGGCGCGTCGATCATCATCACATCTTGCCGCGATAACGCCGCTGCGATGTCCTGGGTAACCGCAGGTATCGAGGTTGTCATTTCGATCAGCACAGTCCCTGCTCGCATGCCCGTGGACAACCCCTCTGTTCCCAATACGGCCTGCCGAACGATGTCTGCATCGGGAAGAACCGTCAGAATGATTTCATGCTCTGCGCCAAGTAAAGCGAGGGTTTCGTAGGGTTTTGCCCCCAGCGACTCGAACGTCTTCAGTACTGCCTTATTGGTGTCAAATACGCCGACTTCGTGGCCCAACTGCAACAACCGTTTGGCGATGCGTCCCCCCATGTTTCCCAAACCCACAACTGCGATGCTTTTTTTCATGATTTTTCCTGTAATTGATTCATTGCAATAACGTCAAGCCTGCACATCAGGAAGGCGAATCAGCAGACCGTCCATGTCATCAACCACTTTAATCTGACAGGTCAATCGTGATCCCTCTGCACGCATATAGGCAAAATCCAGCATTTCGAGCTCAACGGCATCGGCGCTTTCAATTCGGTCGCGCCATTTTTCATCGATATACCCGTGGCACGTAGCACAGGAGCAGGCGCCGCCACAGTCCGCATCAATACCGTTTACGCCGTTCTGGACGGCCACTTCCATAATGGACTGGCCAATCTCGGCATTCACCGATTTGCGTACACCGTCCGGCTCAATAAATATAATATTTGGCATGTAGATTTCCGTATTTCTAAGTGACCAGGTCTGTTTGTTCGGATAAGGTCAGTGTGCTTAACTCCAGAGATTCATTGGCTAGCTCGCCAAGGTCCGGGCTCTGGCCGCTGCTTAACCATCTTCGCGCTGTCATGAATGACTTTGCATCATTGATCGCATCTACAGCAATCAGCCGTTTCCGGTCAAAATACCAAATGGAAAGAGAACTATCATTTTTCTTCCTGACCGCGACGTGGGTGTAACCCGAATTCAGGCCGGCGATCTGCAGTTTGGTGGCGTATTGGTCTGACCAGAACCACGGCTGGCAATCGTAACTGGCAGATTCCCCGGTAATAGACCGCCCCACAACCTCAGCCATGTCTACCGCATTCTGAACGGACTCCAATCGGATCATCTGTTCACGAAAAGTAAAGCTGGCGCAATCACCGACTGCGTATATGGCCGTATCTGAGGTGCGCCCTGCATGATCCACTACAATGCCATTGGCCACTTTCAGCCCTGCCTCTTGTGCCAACTTCACGTCAGGGATTACGCCGATTCCTACTACCACGACATCAACGTCGATCACTGTGCCATCACTCAATCCGGCTTTTTCGACCCTATCATTGGACTGTTCCAGATATTTAAGACCCACGCCCTCTAGAACTCGAACGCCATGCTGTTGATGAAGAGTTTTGAAGTGTGCCGCGGTTTGCGCGGCAGCAACGCGCCCCAGAATACGATGCTCGCGCTCAATGAGCGTAACTTGTAAGCCAAGACTTCGAGCTACCGCAGCCATTTCCAGGCCAATATATCCTCCGCCCACCACAAGGAGATTTTTGTTCTGTGTAAACGCATCTCGTATACGCTTTGCATCGGACAGACTTCTAAGCGTATGAATGTTCTGTGCCCGACCGCCCTGCTCTTCAGAAAGTGTCCTTGCGCGGGCTCCGGTTGCAAGTACCAGAGTGTCGTAATGGATCCTCTGCCCGTCTGCCAGTTCAATCTGTTTTTTTGAGCGATGGATGGCATTCACGCGACAGTTCAACCGAAGATCGATTTGCTCACTGCTGTATTGGCTTTCCGGTTTAAGATATAACCGCCCCTCATCCGCCAGATTGGCTATGAATTTTTTCGATAACGGAGGCCGATGGTAAGGCAGGTAAATGTCTTCCCCTATTACAGTGATCGTTCCCTTGAAACCAAGGGTACGCAGCTTGAACGCAACAGACACCCCTGCATGCCCTGAGCCCACGATTACGACGTTTCCGTTCATTCTGGATCTATTCCTTTACGTAAAAATGCAATCAACTTGCTAAAGAGTATTGCCTCGAGATCAACCTCGGATCTTTCTGACTTAATTGACTTTTGCGTCAGATTTGTGCACGACTGTTGCCCATTTCTTAATATCACGATCCAGCATGGACTGAAATTGAACCGGCGTGCTAACCAGCGGACTGGCGCCCTGGGCAGCAATACTTTTTGCCATTTCTGCGTTCAGCAGTAAGGCGCCAATGTCTGTATTGATCTTATTGACGATGTCCATTGGCGTATCTTTTGGTGCAAATATGCCAAACCACGGATTGACGTCAAAATTGGTATAGCCCGATTCAGCAATGGTTGGGACTGTCGGTAACTGCTTGGATCGGTCGGTGCTTGTCACAGCAAGCGCTCGTACCTTGCCACTTTCAATTTGTTGCGCTATGGAAGGAACACTGGTGAAAACGGCAGTAATTCTTCCACCTAGAAGATCGGCCAAAGCAGGGCTGGCTCCCTTGTAAGGGACATGAGTCATATGGGTGCCCGCCGCCAGGTTCACCATTTCACCAAGCAGATGATTGACCGATCCACTGCCTGCCGAACCAAACGTAATATTGGATTTTGACTTTCCCAGAGCGATGAATTCTTCGAATGTCCTGGCTTTCACGTTGTTATTTACGACACAGAGAAAGGGAACGGTCGCAATGGTTGCCACTGCGACAAAATCTTTGACCGGATCATATTGCAGATCACTATACAGACTGACATTGATCGCCTGAGTCCCTTCGTAGGACATCAGCAGGGTATACCCATCTTTCCTGGATTTGGCAACATGACTCAGCCCGATGTTTCCACCGGCACCTGCTCTATTTTCAACAACAACCGGCTGGCCCCATTTCTCTGACAACTTTTGGGCCAGAATTCGTGCCAAAGCGTCAGAAGCTCCTCCGGGCGCCTGCGGCACGACCAATGTGACCGGACGCTCAGGATAAGCCGCGTAGACCTGGGAATGGCAGTACAACGCGAATATCATAAACAACAACGCTGCATTAAAACTTTTTATTACTTTCCTCATACCTGTCTCCTTGAATTTTTACTGTCTATTGGTATATGTCATATTTGTACAGAAACTCAAACCGCCACTTCCGTGCACAGCCTTAGTCACTGAAGCAATGCACAATGGTTTTGGTCGTGGTAAATTCATCCAGCGCTTGAAAACCCTTTTCCCGGCCATAACCACTTTTCTTTCGCCCACCGAATGGCAACTCCACGCCACCGCCTGCGCCGTAGCAATTGATATAGAACTGGCCGGCTGACACGGCGCGCGCCATACGCTGCTGCCGCGCGCCGTTTTCAGTCCATATTGCAGCCACCAGGCCATAATCAGTATCATTGGCCAGTCGTACCGCGTCAGCTTCATCCTCAAAAGGCATGGCTGCCAGAATCGGACCAAACACCTCCGCATGAGCCAATTCATGATCACGAGGTACTGGCCCGTACATCATGGGCGGCACGAAAAATCCGCCAGCGTGGGCATCAGTAATCTTGCCTTTGGCAATAAGAGGTATGCCTGACTCATCGATACGCTTGACAAGCGTATTCAGGCGTTCAAACTGAGGCCGCGTAATGATGGGGCCGCACTGCATGCCAGCGTCGGGCATGCCTGCCGTAATCGAAGAGATGCCCTGAGCGACACGCGCAGTCACCTCTTCATAGATTGCTTGCTGTATTAGCAACCGCGCACCGGCCG
This sequence comes from Advenella sp., assembly GCA_050742695.1. Taxonomy (GTDB): domain Bacteria; phylum Pseudomonadota; class Gammaproteobacteria; order Burkholderiales; family Burkholderiaceae_B; genus Advenella. The sequence goes on from JBOIGK010000707.1 coordinate 4,647, forward strand.
AGCACGTCTGCCCTGTATTCTGGACTATGCCCCCGACAATCGCCGGGATCGCCTTGCCCAGATTGGCGTCCGCAAACACTATTTGTGGAGATTTCCCACCCAATTCAAGCAGGCAAGGGACCTGATTGATCGCACTGGCCGCCTGAATGTGTGCACCTACGGCTGGAGATCCGGTAAAAGTGATGAGATTGATATCAGGATGGCGGGCTAATGCATCGCCGGCTTCATGCCCATAGCCTGTGATAATGTTCAACACCCCATCAGGTAAGCCTGCGTTCTGCATCAGATTGGCAATGTAAAGCACCGACTGACATGCCTCTTCTGAGGGCTTTAGTACAATCGCATTGCCTGCCGCCAGTGCCGGGCAACAGGTACGGCCAAACATCTGAGAGGGATAGTTCCATGGAATGATGTGTGCCGTTACTCCCAAAGGCTCATGTACCACCTGAACGTTATAACCATTGGCATAGGGAATCACTTGGCCATGATGCTTGTCGGCGGCGGTGCCATAGAACTCGAAGTAGCGAGCAAGAACAGCAATATCGTTTTGGGCCAGATGCAAGGGCTTACCGGTATCGCTTGATTCTATTTTTGCGATTTCCCCCGCATGCAATAGAATTTGCTCTCCGATCCGGCACAGTAATCGTCCACGCTCAAGCGCAGACCAGCTTGCCCAGTGATTCAAAAAGGCGTTGCGCGCTGCTTTCACAGCAGCGTCGATCTCGGCCTGCCCTCCCCTGCTCACTTGCGTCAAAATCTGACCCGTTGCCGGATCGTCAACATCGATCACACGTTCGTCATATGACGACTGCCATTTGCCATTGATCAATAGTGTCTTCATGAATCTTCAGCCTGATCCATTTCCCTGAGCACTTCCTGCGCGGTCCGAAAGCTGTCTACTCCAGCAGGAACACCGCAATACACGGCCACCTGCAGAAACACCTCACGAAGCTCTTCCTGCGTCCAGCCGTTATTGACTGCGCCGCGCACATGAGCCTTAAGTTCATTGGTTCGTCCCAGGGCACAAACCATTCCAAGGTTCAACATCGATCGATCCTTGCGGCTCAATCCTGGACGATTCCAGATTTCGTCCCAGCAATATTCAGTGACAAACGCCTGCATAGGCCAGTTGTAGTCAGTAGCACTGTTCACGGCCCTGTCGACATACTCATCCCCCAGGACGTCACGGCGGGTTTTGAGCCCACGTTCGAATTTTTCAGATCTTTTGAAAGCGGTCATAATCTCGTTTAACGTTGTTAAATCTGGTTGTATAGTCGGATTCGATTGAAGGCACTATCGCTTCAAATATCCACATAAATTTCGTCATTCTGGATGGATACCTCGTAAGTCTTGATACGACTGTTGCTCACGCCAAACAGGCATTTCCCGGTTTCAAGATCAAATTCCCACCCGTGCCAGGGGCACTTGAGTACCTGATTTTCCATTCCATACTGGTATTGGCCCGCGCAGGATGTAGGCAACATGGTCCCCTGCACGGTCCCCCGAGCCAGCGGCGCTCGTTTGTGCGGGCAAATATTCTTGACAGCAAAAACCTTGCCTGCTGCCTTGAATACACCTATCGGACGACCCTCTATATCTACCGTTAATGCATCATCCTCGGGAATATCGCTCAAATGTCCAACTTTATGCAGCATGACTGGCTCCAACGTAATGGCGTGGTTTCAATCCGAATAGCTCCGCGGCATTGTCGTGAAAGATGCGCTGCTTCAAGTTTTCGGGAAGACGCTGGAATGTGGTTTGCGGATAATCGGTATCCCAATGTGGATAGTCAGTGCTAAAAAGAATCGTTCGATCTGCATGCACCATCTCCAGAATTTGTGTCAGGTATTCGTCTTTCTCCGGTTCCTCCAAGGGCTGGCTGGTGAAACGCACACGGTCCAGCACATATGAGCTTGGCTCCTTTTCCAGCCAGGGAACTTCGTTGCGGAACTGTCGCCAATTCTGATCGAACCGCCAGAGCATATGCGGAACCCATCCGAAGCCGAATTCAGCAGCAAGCACCTTCAATCCGGGAAACCGGACAAATACGCCCTCAAATAGCAGGCTTGTGATATTGCCCATCGCGATCTGCGGAAAACAGGAGTGCCGTTCGATGTAGGTACTCGGTACACCACCGGCAAAAGACACACTTGTCTGGAATGCCCCTTCCGTACCGGTGGGATGAAGAAAAATGGGCAAACCGAGCTCCTCCGCCGCTTCATAAATGGGGTAGTAGTGAACATTGCCCATGAGAATATTCATAAGCGGCATATATACGGCCACGATATTTTCCTGACTGCCGATCCTGCGAATTTCCCTGGCCGCCTCCACAGGATCGTGTACTGCTACGCACATGGCCAGGCGAAACCGATCATCAACCGATAGCCATTTATCGATGAAGTAATCGTTGAATGCCCGGGCCAGCACCGTAGCTTCTCCAGCGTTCGGCAAGGACACCAGCTTTCCAGCCTGGATGGACGAAAGGATTGCGTACTCGATATTCAATTTATCCAGATGCGCTTCACGCAGAAAATGCGGATCCGAGCCACCGACGCCGCCGTCCGGTGTCTTGGCATCGCGACGAATCGAAGTGGCCCCCGCCAACGGCGGGCGAAGCGGATGATCGGGCAAAATAGAACGTTTTCCTTCGAACCGCATTTGCCAGCTTTTGCTCATATAGGGCTTCAAACCCTCGATATCCCCGCTTATCCAGGGATGAACATCAGAATCGATAATTTTCATAAGTGACGTGTCCATTGCTGCTCTCTTTTCAATTGCTCCAGCGGCTTGATAAATTCCTTTGAAACCGTGGTGATTGGTATTGTCGTCATGCTACTATCGAAGCCGCGTTCGGGGAATTTTGAATTTCAAGCAGCAGGTTTCGGCCACACCGAACGCCAAACCGCTAATGACAGCTGCAATTTTCCATGCACAGGCAACACTGGAGACCGAAGAATGTACTTTGAGCTATCCGACATGCGCGTTTTTATTCATGTTGCCGAATCGTCCAGTATCACGCAGGGAGCCAAGCGGGCGCATCTATCCACGGCGGCAACAAGCGCCAGGATAAAAGCGCTGGAAGGCCAGCTGGGAGCAAAATTGCTGTACCGTGATAGCCGAGGCGTTACGCTTACGCCTGCGGGTATCAAGCTGCTGCGACACAGCCGGATCATCATGCGCCAAGTTGATTTCGTAAAGAGTGAATTCGCTGAATACGGAAGCGGCATGCTGGGGCATATCCGGATCTTTGCCAATACCACGGCGGTTACCGAATCACTGCCGGAGTTGCTGGCACAATTTCTCGCCCTGCACCCGTCGGTCACGGTAGATTTGCAAGAACGTCTGTCGCGCGATATTGTCAGGGGAGTACTTGATGGGTCCGCAGACCTGGGACTGATTGCCGGGCCGGTCGAAGCCGAAGGACTGGAAGTCATTCACTACAGTACGGATCGACTGCTGTTAGCCTTGCCAATCGGGCATGCATTGGCAGACAAACCATGTATTAGTTTAGCCGAGACCCTGGACTACCCTCATGTCAGCTTTCGGGAAGGCAGCACCTTATACGATTTGATGACGGCGCAGGTGGGGCGGCTAGGCCGCAGCTTCCCTATGCGAATACAAGTCTCGAGCTACGAAGCCATTTGCCGGATGATCGAAGCCGGCGTCGGCATAGGCATCATTCCAGAATCGGCCTCCAGGCGATACTGCAATACCATGCGATTCGTGACGGTGCCGTTGCAGGAGCCATGGGCCATACGCGAGCGCAGCCTATTGGTGCGTGAACTGGACGCAGTACCTGGATGCGTGAAAGAGCTCATCGACACGATCGTCGAGCGCATCGGCAATTGCCCCAAGCCAGCGTCAGATTAGTTTCCCAGTTCGCCGAGACAGCAAGCCTGCCTTGATGACCACCCATGCGTGATAGCAATACGACCACAAGCGGCAAGCGGACCTGATTCGACATGATCTGCAAACCATTGCTTATTCACCCCTTGATGCAGCAAGAAATACCGCCAACTGGTCTTCGAAAGCCCGCTGGTACGCAGGCCGTGCCTCGCCGCGCGCCACATACGCGGCCAGATTCGGGTAGTCTTTGACGATGCCTGTGGACTGCAGCCTGAGCAGTACCGACACTATCATCAGATCGCCCGCGCTAAAATTGCCTTCCAGCCAATCAGCATCGCCAAGCCGTTCGGACAATTGTTGCAGACGGGCCCGAACCCGGTCCTCAAGCATCACGTTGCGCTCTGCGTACCAGGACTTGTCGCGCTCGAAGTATTTGGCCATGCCGTACTCTATGATGGGCGGTTCCATCGTATTGAGCGCTGCGAATATCCAGCCGATAGACCGCATGCGGGCATTCGCGTCGTCAGGCAACAGGCCAGCATGACGCTCGGCAAGATGCAGCAGGATTGCCCCGGACTCGAACAGCACGAGATCGCCTTCCTCGTAGGTAGGAATCTGGCCAAACGGGTGCAGTGCCATGTGCGCGGGTTGTTTCATCGCGGGGAACGATAAAAGACGCACGTCGTAAGGCTGCCCTACTTCTTCAAGCGCCCAGCGAACGCGCATGTCGCGCGCCAGGCCTTTACCTTCGTCGGGAGACAGCGCAAAGGCTGTAATGATGGGGATCATGGTTAGCTCCGAATGGCTCTCATAGCGGAATAATATCCGCTTTGCCGTAGCCTGTCACTGCCCACGCCCACTCTGAGTCGTTGTATCGTCTCAATGAATATCATTTTCTATACAAAAGCAGCCTAAGGGGCAAACACTCAATGCACATTAGCGGCGCAACCCATACTAATGATTATTATCGATCCAGCAGTTTGGTGGGTCAGCTATCACCAGAGCAGTACCTTATATTAATATTTAGACCATGCTTGAATCCATCAACAGATCTGACGCCAGTAATCTGACCCTGGACGATACAAGCCTGGCGCCTTCGGACAATGGACGCTGGCGGGTCACACTTAATGCGATCGTTCTGCGTATTCCGGGACTGATGACCAGGCTGGCCCCCAGTTCTCCGGCGGCTATTTCCTGGGCCACTGCAGTCAGGGGTAGTAGCGTAAAGGCCTGACCACCGGCAGCTACGTCTTTCATCGCCGTAGCGGTTTCCACTTCCATGACGATGTTCAGCCTCGTATCGTGGCGACGAGACAATACATCCAGCGTCGCGCGCAAGCCATTTGGCACAGCGGGCAATACTAACGGAATGCCGTCAAGAGAATGAAAAGGCAAGCTTTTCGCCGCAAGCTCGGGCAGACCTGCTTTGCCGACCAGAAAGGTATCCAGCTTGCCAAGCACATCCTCCCCGCGCGATGCGGACGAACCGTAGCGATTGACCACGATCATATCCAGGCGCCCCGACGCAAGCTGTTCATCAAGGGAGCCGCTAAAGCCCTCCGTCACATGCAGACGAAGCTGCGGTGCGCGCTCACGGATATCGGCCAGCAAAAGCGGCAATAATTGCCGTGCCAGCGAAGGCAAAACACCGATATGCACTGTCCCCGTCAATATGCCGGCAGCCTGGTGAGCGGTGGCGCCAAGCTGTTCGACCTGATCAATAATGCGCTTGACTTCGGGATACATGCGTCGACCAAATTCGGACAGCACCATACCCCGGCCGGTTCTGTCAAACAGACGCTTGCCCCATTCTTTTTCCAGCATGGCGATCTGACGGCTGACCAACGACTGCGCCATGTCCGATGCGATCGCTGCGCGAGACAACGACTGCATGTCGGCCACCAACAGGAAAGTATCCAGCTGCTTGAGATTCATGGTTTCACTTAAATGGAAACCTGAAATTATAAACTTTGTATTTATATATATCTCAATTGTGGCTAAGCTTGTCTGCATTAACGTAGAACAAATATGGAGACAACCTTGAAACTCACCCATTGCCTCACTGCGGCATTTGCCGCAACCTGCCTGCTGACCTCAACTGTTGTGAATGCGCAAGAATCCTCGTATCCAACCCGGCCTGTCAATCTGGTAGTCCCCTTTTCCGCCGGCGGTCCCACCGATGCCATGGCGCGCATCCTGGCGCAAAAGCTGGGCGAACGACTTGGACAGCAAGTGGTTGTCGACAACCGTGGGGGTGCCGGCGGCAGCATCGCGGCCGAACTGGTGGCTCGTTCCAAGGCAGACGGCTATACCCTCTTTTTCGGGACGACCGGCACCATGGCGATCAATCCGAGCCTGTACGCCAAATTGCGTTACGATCCAGTCAAGGATTTCGCGCCCGTTAGCCTGATGGCGACAACGATGAATGTCCTGGTCGTTAACCCCCAACTGCCCGTAAAGACACTTGGTGATCTGGTCAAGCTGGCAAAGACGAAGCCGGACGAACTCACTTACGGCTCAGCGGGCAATGGCAGTTCCAATCATCTGTCGGGTGAGCTGTTTCGCACCGCCGCCGGCATCCGGATCAATCACATTCCATACAAAGGCTCGGCGCCTGCACTCGTTGATCTACTGGCCGGCCGCATTTCAATGATGTTCGACACCATTGCGCAGCAGACCCAGAATATTTCCGCCGGCAAGGTAACCGCCCTCGCGGTAACCGGTCCAAAGCGCTCGCCACTGCTGCCTGATGTACCCACTGCCCAGCAGGCCGGGCTCGATGGCTTCGACGTCACCATCTGGTATGGCGTGCTTGCCCCGCATGGCACACCCGAGGCCATCGTGAACCGACTGCAGCGGGAAATTGCAACCATCATGGCGACCGAGGAAATGAAAACGCGCATGCAAAGGGACGGCGCCGCTGCGCAAAGCACGACACCTGCAGAGTTTGCCGATCTGATTAAAAGCGACACCGCCAAATGGGCGCCGGTCGTCAAGAACTCCGGCGCCAGCCTGAATTGATACGAGCAGCATCCATGACATTTTCTCCTGATCCTCGCCTGTGCAACGCCCTGGCTCCACGCAGCATCGCCGTGATCGGCGCGACGGAAGACCCCAATAAGGTCGGGGGCCGCCCCCTGCATTACCTTAAGCGCTTCGGATTTTCCGGCGCAGTGTATCCGATTAATCCAAGACGCAAGATAATACAAGGTATGCAGGCATTTGCATCGCTCGATGAACTGCCGCAGACACCCGATGTCGCCATCGTCGCAGTAGGCCAGGATGCCGTTCCAGATGTCCTAGAACAATGCGCTATGCAGGCAATTGCATGCGTCATCGTGATGAGTTCGGGCTTTGGTGAAACAGGCAGCGCGGGAGTCCAACGGCAAACCGCACTGGTACAACAGGCTCGCCGACTGGGCGTGCGGCTGGTGGGCCCCAACGCGCAAGGCGTGGCCAATTTCCAAACCGGCGCAGTAATGAACTTTAGCACCATGTTCATGGAAATCGAGCCCGAAGACGGGCCAGTTGCCATCATTAGCCAGAGCGGCGCCGCCAGCGTCATGCCCTACGCCATGCTGCGTGAACGCGGTGTGGGCGTGCGCTATCTGATTGCCTCTGGCAATGATGCTGATGCCTCGGTGTGCGAATTGGCGCTGGCAGCCGCCGTCGATCCGGCAATCCGGGTCATCCTGTTGTATATCGAATCGCTTGCGGATCCCGCTATGCTAGCCGAAACGGCGCGACTGGCCATCTCACGCGGTGCCGCGGTCATTGCCCTGAAGGCCGGACGCAGCGTGCACGGTGCAAAGGCAGCGGCCTCGCACACAGGCGCGATGGTCAACGATGATGTCGTCGTGGATGCCTTTTTCGAACGCCACGGTATCTGGCGTGCTGCCGATGTACACGGACTGATCAATGCCGTTGAGCTTTATCTGGCAATGCCGCCCCGGCCCGCAGACAGCCTGGTTGTCATGAGCCACAGCGGCGCTGTCGGGGTGCTGTGCGCGGATGCAGCCGAAACCCTGAACCTGCCGTTAACGGAATTGGCCCCTACGGTGGTAAGCAGCCTGGCCGATATTATGCCCAGCTTTGCCACCGCGCAGAATCCGGTAGATCTGACCGCCTCGCTGATGACCAAAAGCGGCATGTATGCCGCTACGCTCAATACCCTGGCTACCGATCCGCAGGCAGACATGTTTCTTATCGGCGTGCCCGTGGCCGGCCCTGGCTATGACGTGCAGGGCATGGCAACCGATACCGCCACGTTTGCAGCCAATACAGGTAAACCAGCCGTGGTGTCTGCGCCCCAGGCGTCGGTGCGCCAGGTTTTTCGCGAAGCCGGTGTACCCGTGTATACGCACGAGACGGATGCCATCAATGCGCTGCACCAGTGGAGCCGCCATGGCACCCTGATGCGACAGGCATCGGCACGCGACCTGCTGGAAGCAGCGGCAGCATCAATCCTCGCCCTCCCGGAGCGGACGAGTCACTTCCTGAGCGAAGACGCAAGCCTGGCCGTACTGGCAAAGGCGGATATTCCAACAGTGCCGTATGTACTGTGCGGCAATGCGGATGAAGCCGTTGCCGCCTGGCGTGCACTGGGGCAGGACGTTGTGATGAAAGCCTGTTCTGCCCACATTCCGCACAAATCCGAGCATGGATTGGTATTTATTGGACCGAACAGCGAACAGCAAATCGTTGATGCATGGAAACAGTGCGCGCAGCGTGTTGCCGCCCTGCAGGTCCCGTTCGATGGCGTGATTGTAGCCAGGCGCGTTTCAGGACGGCGTGAGTTTGCGCTGGGCGTTCGGCAGGATCCAACCTTTGGAACCGTGGTAATGATCGGCGATGGCGGCAAATATGTAGAAGCCCTGCGCGACTTCGTTGTACTGCTGCACCCGTTTTCGGAAGATGACGTTTTCGCCAAGCTGCACACACTTCGCATCGCGCCGATTCTGGCCGGCGTACGCGGCGAGGCCCCCATCGACCTGGACACTGTAGCGCATACAGCCGTAGCGCTCGCTCGCCTGGCCGCATCTCACCCGCATGATATTACATCCATCGATCTGAACCCGCTGATTGTCGGCGATATGGGCAGTCCAGGCTGGGCCGTCGATGCCGTCATTGAACGTCGCAAGGAACAAACATGACACCCCAAAATACCGTACTGACAGACTATAACGACAAGATTGCCGTCGTTCGCCTTAATCGCCCCGCTGGCATGAACGCAGTGAATGCCTCGTTGCGCACCGCGCTGACGGACACACTATATGCGCTCGAAGCTGACGACGCTGTCCGCGCCATCGTGCTGACGGGGACCGGCGAGCGCGCCTTTTGTGCAGGCCAGGACCTGGAAGAGGCAGCCACGATCGACACTGGCAATCTTGCTGACTGGCTCAATCGCCAACACGCCCTGTACCAGGCTGTACGCGATATGACCAAGCCAATTGTTGCGGCACTGAATGGTACTGCTGTTGGCGCCGGCTTTCAGATCGCCCTGATGTGCGACCTGCGGATAGCCCATCCAGCGCTGCGCATGGGACAACCCGAAGTCAAGGCCGGACTGGCGAGTATTGTCGGTTCATATCTGATGTCCTTACAAATTGGCCATTCGCTCAACCAGGAGCTCTCGCTGACAGGAGAACTGATCACTGGCGAACGGGCGCATGCACTCGGGCTCGTCAACGATCTGGTCGCTGCCGAGCAGGTATTGCCTCGCGCACTGGAACGGGCCGCCGCGTTGGCTGCATTACCGCGCTCCGCTGTTCGCTTGACCAAGCAGCGCTTCAAAGAGCGCACGCAGGCAGGCTTTGACCAAGCGTGCAACGCCGGCATCCGCTATCAACTTGAATGCTACGCTAGCGGGGAACCACAACAGGTCATGCGCGCGTTTATCTCCCGGCGCGCTTCAGCCACATCTGCCCGCCTCCAACAGGATTGACTACCCATGCTTAAACAGACTCAATTATTCATAGACGGTGTCATGACACCCGCAAGCGGCGAGCAGGAACTGCCCGTCACGGACAGTTTCACTGAAGACGTTTTTGCCCGTTTTCGTTCTGCCTCGCATGACGATGTACATCGCGCAGTTGCAGCGGCACGCGCAGCATGGGTCGGCTGGTCTGCGACGCCCCTGGCTGAACGCATCACTGCCGTGCGCCGGGTGGCTGTTGCACTGTCGGAAAAAGCCGAAGCACTGACCACCACAATCTCCCGGGAGGTGGGAATGCCGCGCAAATTAGCTGCGCGTATCCAGGTGGGCGCACCCATTGCCGCGTGGAATAGCTATCCCGATCTTGCAGCTGAGATGGTTTGGGAGACGCGCATGGGTCATTCCCTGGTGCAGCATGTCCCGGTGGGCGTGGTGGCGTGCATTACACCATGGAACTATCCTTTGCACCAGATCACCGGCAAGGTTGCACCGGCGCTGCTGGCCGGCTGCACGGTTGTCCTGAAACCCTCTGAAATCGCACCGACCAGCGCTGCCCTGTTGGCCGAAGCGATCCAACAGGCCGGTTTGCCACCAGGCGTATTCAACGTGATATATGGCACCGGCCCGGATATCGGAGAGATGCTGGTCTCCCATCCCGGCATCGATATGGTCTCCTTCACCGGTTCCACACGCGCAGGTAGTCATATCGCAGCCATTGCCGGCAGCCAGATCAAGCGCATGGCCCTGGAACTGGGCGGCAAATCGGCCGCACTCGTGCTGCCCGGCGCTGACCTGCCGACAGCCGTCAAAGTCACCCTGGCCAGTTGCATGCTCAACTCTGGGCAAACCTGTTCATCCATAACGCGCCTGCTGGTACAACGCAATGTGGTGCGAGAAGTCGAGAGGCTTGTGCAAGAGCTCATTGGCGGTTACCGCATGGGCGACCCGGCAGACGCAGCAACGCGACTCGGTCCCCTTGTTTCTGCGAGCCAGCGCGAAAAAGTGCAGACCATGATAGACAACGCCGTCGCCGCAGGTGCTCGTTCAGTTGGAGACAATCAGCCCGTTCCCGATCACGGTTTTTTCATTCCCGCGACGGTGCTGTCGGACGTCACTCCCGCAATGACAATCGCAATGGAAGAAGTGTTCGGCCCGGTCTTATGCATCATGTGCTATGACGATATCGAAGACGGTATCGCCCTGGCAAATGGCACCGAATACGGGCTGGCCGGCGCTGTCTGGGGGCCTGTCACGCACGACACACTGGCTGTAGCGCGCCGCATTCGCGCAGGCCAGGTTGACATCAATGGCGCTCCCTTCAATCCCGCTGCCCCTTTCGGCGGCTTCGGAAAATCCGGTATAGGACGCGAAAACGGCTGTCACGGCATACAAGAATTTCTTGAACCGGTCGCCATCCAGCTTCCCACCTCCTTCACCGAATCACTCTCTGAATACATATCCTGACTATGACATACGAAACATTGAACTACGCAGTCGACAACACAATTGCCACAATCACGCTGAACCGGCCCGAACGCATGAACGCGCTGACCAAAGTCATGGAAGCAGAACTGCGCTCGGCCATCGAAACAGCTGGCCGTGACGACGCCGTGCGCGCCATCATACTGACCGGCGCGGGACGGGCATTTTGTGCAGGCATGGACATGGACGAGCTGGAAGTGCTACCTCCCGAAGACATCCGGGCTCAAGAGTGGATGCGCCCCTACGACATGAATCGTCGTGCCGACTACCAGACACGGTATTCCTATTTCCCTGCCGCCCCCAAACCCATTATCAGCGCCATCAATGGCGCTGCAGCCGGACTCGGACTGATCATGGCGCTCTACAGCGATTTTCGGATCGCTGCGGACCAGGCGGTATTTGCCACCGCCTTTGCCCAGCGCGGCCTGATTGCCGAACATGGCATTGCCTGGATACTCCCGCGCATTGTCGGCCATGCTCATGCGACGGACTTGCTGCTGACCTCACGCAAAATCGATGCCCAGCAAGCGCTGCAAATGGGCCTGGTTCATCGTGTGGTTACTGCTGATGCCCTGCCGGACACCGCTCGGAAGCTTGCGCACCGTCTTGGCAACGAGGTGTCACCACGTTCAGTGCGCATCATGAAACAACAACTGTGGGAAGCGCCATTTCAGACGCTGGGAGAAGCGGTATCGCAAGCCAATACCGAGATGGTCATGAGTTTGCAGAGTGAAGACTTCAAGGAAGGCATCGCCCATTTCATCGAGCGGCGCCCCGCTCGCTTTCCTGGACAATGACCCAACAGCCGTAGAGACCTCACCAGCTGTCCTGTGGACGTTATCCGCCAGATACCAGTTCAAAACGATTGCAGATATTCTGCATGAAGCGCGCGCGACAGATAGAAAAACGATAGCCTGCCCTTGCCACTTTCCTCGAAACATAGAGGTGGTCCCCGGCTTTCAATATGGGCATGACATAAAGCATGTTTGTCGACGCCGCCGCTACTGTTGCTTGATACCCGTTTCGCGCACGATCACTTCGTACTTGGCCATCTGCGCTGCAATAAATCTGGAGAAAGCATCGGGCGACAGTGGTGTCGGGGTCAGCCCTTTGTCCTTCAGGCTGTTTTGAAACGCCTTGTCTGCCATGATCGCCATGACGTCCTTGTTAATCCGCTCCTTGATGGCATCGGGCAAGTCTTTAGGGCCGAACAGACCAAACCAATTGGTCAGTTGCAGTTCCGGCATGCCCTTCTCAACCGCCGTGGGCACGTCGGGCAGCAGGGCTTCGCGCTTATCACCTGCGACAAGTAGCGGCTTGATCTTGCCCGCCTGGATGTTACCCAGCAATGGCGGGGTGGTGGCAAAAAACAAGTCGATCTGCCCGCCCACAAGATCGGTCACGGCAAGCGACGTTCCTCGATAGGGAACATGCACTAAGGGCATACCCGTCAGTTTGCGCAATACTTCGCCTGCCATATGTTGTTGTCCCCCGACCCCAGGCGATCCGTATGTGAGTTCGGACGCCTTTCCTTTCAAAGCAAGCAGTTCCTCAATGGACTTAATACCCTTGCTTGGGCCTGCAGCCAGGACCAGGGGCGCCGACGCAACAAGATTCAAGGCAGTCAGGTCGGTGGCCGGATCATACCGGATGTCCTTGAATACCAATTTGTTGATTGATACCTCTGGCGTATAGGCAAGCTGCAGGGTGTAGCCGTCAGGTGCAGCACGCACGACCTGCTCGGTTGCAATCATGCCGCTTGCGCCGCCCTTGTTCTCAACAACAACCGCCTGTCCCCATTTATCGCTCAGTGCATTTGCAAGCAGCCGCGCCACAATGTCGGTAGAGCCACCTGGTGCGTAGCCAACGACCAGTCTGACCGATTTTTCCGGATAAGCGGCATGCACGGCGCAAGTGCCAAATACCGAGATGGAAAATAACGCTGCTACCAAGATACGTGCTTTCATAGGACTCCTCCTGTGGCAGGATCGCCACGCCACTTTTTGCCTTGTCCATCAAATCAAAATCGCGTCATGAGCCGGATGCCAGCGTCGTTTCGGCCTGTAACAAACCCTGGGAAGAAGCAAACATGCCCGTCGCCAGATCAATCACGCTGGTCGTCTCTTCAGTGCTCGCATCCAATAAATGAAGATGCGTGGTCGCCCCCGCCTGTGTCACTGTCAACCCGTACTGGTCGTTCCCTACGGAGAATCTCAACGCCCAGTTCTTGTCGCTCCCCTGCGCCACACGAACTGCCTGTCCGCCACCCAGAATCGCCATCAATGTCGTAAAAGCGCGTGCCATGGGACGCGGGTTGTATCGACGGTCGATAAAGGCGTGCCGCGGGAAATACCCACGATCAACATCCATGAAAGTGTCATAGACGAACTGAATCCCGTGCGTGCTGGCGGCAAGCACCATCGCGAGCGCGACACTGGCAACGTTGGCGGCGTCATCTGCCCGCTCGGTCGCGATGCCTGGCCCTGAAAGCTTTAACGAGGCCAGTATTTGCGCGCCGGTGCGATCATGAAAGGCCTGCATACGACGGCAAGCCGCCTGTAGACACTGCGTTGGCTCAACGCGTACGGTAATGCCGTCGATCACGCCATCTTTGACTGCTTGGGTGATGACCTGAATATATCCATCAAGCTCATCAAGTTCAAAGCCGGCGCGCACCACATGGGAAAAATGCGTACCATCATATTGTGAGGGATCGGCAGTCAGAAGCTTGGCGTAGTAAATCTTCACGCCGTGCTCGCGGCGAATGGCGGCCAGATTTCCTGCCGCTTCTTCGAAGCGCTGCGCCGTGAGATTAACCTCAAATGCGCTGACACCCGCATCTGCTAAATTGACGTCGAGCAGCGCTTTCTTTTTTGGCATGCCGACACAGGTCACCACGAAGTGATGCCCTACTGCAGCCAATTTTTGCATCCGCTCCCGGGATTCGTCTTCGATGAGGTCGATATCGGGCACTTTGGCCAGACGCGCCCCCATCTCCCATAACGCCTGCAACGGGTAGTCGTTACGCGCCCATTTGCGTCCGAACTCCTGCACGCCTCCAGTAGAGGTAATCTGCACGCTCTCTGCCCATGGATGGCGTAGTTCAACGCCGATTGAAGCCAGGCCGGACACTTTCGGATGGGCCCGGTAAGGCATGGGCTGGCTGGAGCATGGCTGCCCCGGTTCGGCACTGCGCCCGTTACTGCGTACGGAGTAACACACGTGGCCACTCTCATAGACGTCGACGATGGCGTAACCGAATTTTTGAAGGTCACCGCGACCGAACTCGTCGCCTGCTTGAGGCGCGCAACGGAAGAACTCGGAAAAATCATGACGCAGGAATGCGGTAGAGGGCAGCATGTAAAACTCCGACGCCCCTACCCTGTCATACCAAAAATTGTGAACATGACCGGCAAACACGGCCTCGACCTGCGGTCGGGCCATCAAGCCAAGCAGCCAGCCCCTGCCGGGCTCATCCAGGTTGTCGTAGTTGCCCTTCTCTTGAGTGGAATAGATGTAAGGGGGGTAATGCATAAACATGAAGACCCGTTGTGCCTGGGCGCCCGCAGCCTCCAGCTGCAGTTCAAGCCACTGCTGCTGGCGCTTCTCATCCTCAAGGCCCGAATTGATGAGCAAGGAATTAATCAGAATAAACCGTAAGCCCGCTTGCTCGAAAGAGAAAAAATCATCCCCAAAGGATGCGCGGTATTTTGCCAGGAAAGAATCGCATACCTGTTCGGCCGGCATCCATTCGATGCGCTTGTCTCCCACATCATGGTTGCCCGGCAGCACGTGCACCGGCACTTTGACGGGTTTGATAATGTCTTTGAAATGCCTTACCGCCTGATCAAAAGTCGGCAAAGAGGGAACGGGATTGACGATATCGCCAAGATGAATCACAAATTGCGGTTGCTCCGGCATGGCAGCAATTTCCAGAAACACCTGGCGAGCGCGCGCATTTGCCAATGCATTGGTTGCATAGGGTGAACTGGAAGTGTGCTCATCCTGATTGATATGTGTGTCGGCCACCACCACAAAAGAAAAGCATTTCTTACCCTTGGGACGCAATTCAAAATCCATGACCAAATCCTTTAATTCAAATAAATGGAATTATGATATAATTATTTGAATTTATTATTAACTTATTGGCGTTGGCTGTCAAGGCTGCGCCAGCGATTTTGTGCGTATGCGTCCATCCAAAACAAAAGCAAGCTCCGATATGCTTGATCCTGCAGACCTGATCAACCATCCACAATACGCGTCGACACTGGCCAATGGCTTATCGATACTGGGATGCTTTTCAGCAACGACAACCAGCCTGGGAAACAAAGATTTTGCGGACAGGCTTGGCATGGCTCGCCCCACGGTCTCGCGCCTGACCTTTACCCTGGTCGGATTAGGTTATTTGCGCCGCGATCCGCATACGAGCAAATATGCGCTTGGCCCTGCCGTGCTCTCTCTGGGCTATCCTTTGCTTTCGCAATTGATGCTCCGACAGGTAGGCGCGCATGAAATGCTCAAGCTGGCGGAATACGCCAAGGGTCCGGTGTCAGTGGGCACCCGGGACCGCCTGCAAGCGGTATACGTCGAAACCATCCATAGCCGGGAATCCAATGAAACGCGTCCCGGTATCGGTTCCACCCGCCCTTTGTTGCGTACCGCGATGGGGCGCGCGATTCTTTACGGCTTGCCGCAAGCGGAAAAAGAATCGGTATTAAAGCAACTTGAACGCCACTTGCCGCAGGAATGGGCGCAGCACAGGGAAGGTGTGACACGGGCATTCGAAGACATCGAAAAATACGGCTTTTGCTCTGTGGCCGGCGCATGGCGATCGTCGCTTGCGGCAGTGGCCGTTCCTCTTGGCACACCAATCAATGGCATGTCGCTGGCTTTCAATTTGACCGTATCCAGCCATGGCACGACATCGCAAGACCTGTACGACGATCTAGGGCCGCGCCTGCTCGCGCTGGTCCATGGCATTGAAGCCATGCTTGGGATGTGAAGGAGCCTCGTTCATGCAGGCATCCGTCTGCCGCCATCCCGTTTGATTATGGCGAGTGTTGGAGCATCCTCCGCAGCCCTGTCTTTCTCATTTACCCCGAGCCGTCTTGGCTGTCGATAACCAGGACCTGCCGTGGCAGGGGTAGATCCTGGACGCTTCAGGATAGCGTGTTGAGCGTTTCTCCCACCGCGTTAAAAAGTGAATCCAGCTCTTCACGCGTCGTGGTGAACGGCGGGCCAAATTGCAAGGTATCGCCACCGAATCGGACATAAAAGCCTTTTTCCCACAGCTTCAGTCCGGCTTCGAACGGCCGGATCGCACCATCCCCGTCTCGGGGCGCCAGCTGAATTGCCCCGGCCAGGCCGCAATTGCGGATATCAACCACGTGCGATGCCTCTCGCAGACCATGCAACGCCTGCTCGAAATACGGCGCCAGCACCCGCACCTGCTCAATCAAATGATCCCGCTGCAGGATATCCAGGGCCGCCAGTCCTGCCGCACAGGCAACCGGATGGGCAGAATAGGTGTACCCGTGGCCGAACTCGGTCACATGCTCGGGCAGATCCTGTTGCATGAACGTATTATAGATTTCAGAAGATGCGATGACCGCACCCATTGGAATTGCGCCGTTGGTAAGTTGCTTGGCGACATTCATCAGATCGGGGGTGACGCCGAAATACTCGGCGCCGGTGGCTGCCCCCAACCGTCCAAAACCGGTGATGACTTCATCGAATATCAATAAGATGCCGAACTGGTCGCAGATTTCACGCAGTCGTTGCAAATACCCCTTTGGCGGAACGAGCACGCCGGCAGAACCGGCCACCGGTTCGACGATAACAGCGGCAATATTCGATGCATCGTGCAACTCGATCAGCTTAAGCAGTTCGTCGGCAAGTGCGATCCCGCCGGTTTCGGGCTCACCCCGACCAAAGGCAAGGCCGGGCTGCAAGGTATGCGCCAGATGATCCACATCCATGAATGATCCAAACGCCTTGCGGTTTGCCCCGATGCCACCAAGGCTGGTGCCGCCGATATTGACGCCGTGGTAGCCACGGGCGCGGCCTATCAGCTTGGTCTTGTTCGCCTGACCTTTCACACGCCAGTAGGCGCGCGCCATTTTGACCGCCGTGTCGGCCGCTTCGGAACCGGAGTTGGTGAAAAACACATGATCCAGCCCTTCGGGGGTGAGTCCGATCATTTTTTCCGCCAATTGAAACGACAGAGGATGCGCATATTGAAACCCGGGGGAGTAATCCAGCGTTCCGAGCTGGCGGGATACAGCCTGCTGAATTTCCTGCCGGGTGTGGCCCGCGCCGCAAGTCCAAAGGCCCGACAAACTGTCGTAGATTCGCCTGCCCCTGGCGTCGAGCAGCCAGTTGCCTTCGGCGCCCACGATGATCCGCGGATCCTTATGAAAATTGCGGTTTGCACTAAAAGGGAGCCAGTGCGATCGTAAATTCAATGCATCTGTCATTGTGGTGGGCTGCAGATCTGGATAGTTCATGACGTGTCCTGTTTCAAATAGTTGGTGTCTTTGATTATAGGAACTCCATTGGTTTAGTAAAATACAACTTTATTTACCAATAAATACGGAAATACTCACGTAATGAAAAGCCAACCGCTTGCCCAGGTAACGGACTTCGATCTCCGGTTGCTGCGGGTATTCAGAACCGTTGCAAAAATGGGCAGCTTTACTGCGGCCGAAAGCGCACTGGGCATTACCCGTTCCGCAATCAGCCTGCATATGAGCGACCTTGAAAAGCGTCTTGGCATGCGGCTATGCCAACGAGGCCGTGCCGGATTTTCTC